>NZ_MAIS01000094.1:0-23817 GCF_001680695.1 Paenibacillus sp. KS1
ACTTATTTAGGGTCGTGGACAGGAATTATTGTTGTTTGAAAAATGACGCTGTCTCATTGCCTCATAGAGCAGCACTGTAGTAGCCATGGCGACGTTCAGCGATTCCGCCTGCCCTCGCATTGGGATAATGATCGTATCATCCACGAGCGATTGCACGCTCTGAGAGACGCCTTGCCCCTCATTGCCTACGACAAGCCATGTCGCAGGGCGATAGTCATAGCTATAGCAGGAATGCGTTGCCTGCAGGCTCGTGCTGGCTAGTCGAACTCCACGTGCTTGCGCAGCAGGAAGCAGCTCAGCTAAATCCCCCTCTACAACCGGCAAGTGGAATAGCGAACCCATCGTCGAACGAATCGTCTTCGCATTGTAGAGATCAACGGTTCCTTTGCCAATGACGACACCATCTGCGCCAACTGCATCTGCGGTACGGATAATCGTCCCTAGGTTGCCAGGATCCTGTACGCCATCCACAACAACAACGAGCGAGTTCGGTGATGCCAGCAAGCTGTCTACCGATGCAGCAGGCTTATGGACAATAGCGAAGACAGGCTGCGGGGTCTCGGTATCACTGCATTTGCGTATGATCGCATCCGTCACTGCAATCCACTCCGTGCCTGGAGCACGACCAGAGGATGATAGTCCCCCCTCTTCTTGCAAGTGGAATGGCTCCAACTCCTGCGGTATTCCGCTGTTCATGTCATACGCCACGACATCCACCTGCATATCAGAGCGCAGTGCCTCCAGTACGAGATGGATGCCTTCCACGATGAACAAGCCTTCACGGTTGCGGTGCTTCCGTTCTTTTAGCTGTACCCAGCTCTTTACTTTATTATTCTGTATCGATGTAATGCTCAATGGTTCTCTCATGATTCCGAAAATGCCAGCTCCATCGTATTCAAATGTTCGTTCTGCCCAATAATGACAAGCACGTCTCCTTCTTTAATGCGATCTTCTGCATATGGAGAAATGTTAGTCTTGCCGTTGTTCTTAATTGCCATAACGTTGCATCCATACCTCGCGCGGATATCAAGTTCCTTCAAGTTCTTGCCGATCATAAGCGGCGTCGCACGAATCTCTACAATACTGTGGTCATCAGACAACTCGATGTAATCCAAAATATTCGGCGAAATCAGGTTGTGCGCAACGCGCATCCCCATATCACGTTCAGGGAATACGACCTTGTCAGCACCAATTTTGCTTAATACCTTGCCGTGCAGTTCATTCTGCGCCTTGGCAACGATCGTCGGCACACCTAGATCCTTCAGGATGAGCGTAGTCAGGATGCTTGCCTGTATATCTTGCCCGATGGCAACAACGACTACGTCAAAGTTGCGGACACCAAGCGCTTTCAGCGCTTCTTCATCCGTACATTCTGCGGACACCGCATGCGTAACCATATTCGCTACATCCTGAATTTTCTGCTCGCTCGAATCAATCGCAAGCACTTCAAATCCCATTTTGCTTAAGCTGTTCGCTATACTTGTGCCAAATCGGCCCATACCGATAATGGCAAATTGTTTTTTGGCAGCCATAGGTTCACCTTCCCCATTTTCCGACAACATTCTATACCCTTCATTATAGCATGCCCATCTACGTAGGTGAAACGCGAATCCCTTCCTTGAATGACTGTCCTCATCTCAGGGAATGTTATAGCATGAAGCAAGCACACGCGAAGGAAGGAGGACTGCCTGTGGCCGTCACATTGAATTTGCGTCAAGCCATTGTGCAAAAGGTAAAAAACAAGCCCGATGAAGATATCGTAGATATGATTGAGGGCTCCATCGATTACGATGAACGCGCATTGCCTGGATTGGGTGTGCTGTTCGAAATGATCTGGAAGGCGAGCAGCAGCGAGGCTCGTCAGCAGCTTATCGACACTCTTCAGAGCAAACTGCAAGACGAACAAGCTGGCAAATAATCATCAAATCTACATTGCCCGCATCCACGAAATGCAATTATGCATATCCACATTACAATGACGCAGAACCCATTACCCTTGAATAGAGGGATAACGGTTCTGCGTCTTTTTTTACATATCGCTTTACATTGACGCTGCGTCAAACTATACAATGAAAGCATAACCAAGCAAGGAGCCGATGCCCCATGAAAATTCAAGAAGCTGCAGAGCAGCTTGGGATGACAACGAGAGCAATACGCTTCTATGAGCAGAAAGGTCTACTGCCTCCGCTCGCCAAAGAACAGAATGGCTATCGCGTATTCAATGAAACGGATATAAACCGGCTGCGGACAATAGGCGCACTGCGGGAGATGAATTTGTCAGTCGAGCAAATTCGCTGCTGTATTGATGATGCAGCTCAAGGGAATATGGCGTCTGTCCATCCCTTTTTATTAGAAAAGCGGCAAGAGCTAGCCCTGCAATATACCGAGCTGAAGCGGCTCCTCGGCCAAATTGACAAGCTGCTTAACGGCTATGATTCCGATCAAGCGAATCAAGGAGAGATGATGATGAACGATTTACATGCCATTGGCGAACAATCACGACGCTACCAGAAGCTGCGCAGTGATTGGAGCGACCGCTGGAATTTTGACAAGCAGGCAGGACAATATGATCACGCTGTAGCGAACGGTACGGGGCCATTGGATGTCCACGCCGATTATGAGGCCATTCTTGACAGGGTATGTCTTGAGGCGATTCAGGAGTCAAAGACCGGAGAAAGAGGACTTGAAATTGGGATTGGTACGGGCAATCTGGCTGGCCGCTGCTTGCGCCTGGGGGCAGATATGACCGGCATTGATCAGTCAAACGCGATGCTCGAGCGATGTCGGGAGAAATGGCCGAATATTCGGCTGCTGCAAGGCAACATGCTGGCTTTGCCGTTAGCGGATGAAGCATTTGACTTCATAATATCAACCTACGCTCTTCACCATGTAACCGATGATCAGAAAGAAATCGCCCTTGCCGAGATGACCCGGTTACTCCATCCTGATGGACGCATTGTAATCGCAGACCTAATGTTCCGGGATGAGGCGCATCGCGCTACCTTTATTAACGAGCTGACAGCTGCAGGGGACGTGCAGGGGATTGAAGCACTTCACGACGAATATTTCGCCGATCGTTCCAGATTGATTTCATGGTTAGAGCAGCAAGGTTTCAAGGTAAAGGCGGAACAGTTGAATCATTTAATGCACATGCTGACGATTTCCAAAGAGAGGGTGTAAGAGCCGTGACAATCGAATCAGCGCAGGATGGTACCGCCCAACCCCGAGATCGCAAAGTGACACTTGTATCTCAATCGGATGAAACCAAGCAAGCGAACACGAAAATGAAACCGGATCATGACACCGTCTACGCCCAGCAGGCTGCCGATTATGACCGTATGATCCAGTACGAAGATATCGAGCAGGAATGGCGGCACTCTGTACAGCAGGTGCTCAATAAGCGGCATTATGAGCGGATTATCGAAATTGGTGCAGGAACCGGAAGATTTACTCGAGTTGTATTAGCTGACATGTCCAACAGAGATTGGCAATCTGGTTCCTATGTAGCCTGTGACGCATCTGAAGCGATGCTAGAGCAGCTAAAGCACAATATATGGCTTGATGTATCCTTGGGACGAATAAGCGCCCCTACAGCCGCTAAGCTGTCCACACATGAAGCATTGCACCACAAGCTTCCGCTTGCTGATCATTCTGCTGATCTCATTCTAGCAGGCTGGACAATCTGTTATGGTGCCTGTGAAGGGAATACAAGTGAAGAACAGAGCAGTTTACTAGCTCGCATCATGCACGAGCTGAGACGCATATTGCGTCCCGGTGGATGTATCGCGATTTGGGAGACACTTGGAACGGGGGTAGCCGTCCCCGAAGTTCCCCCTGGATTGCGGACGTACATTCGAGACTTAGAAGAACGTTACGGGTTCGAGCGCACGGAATTAAGCACGCATTTCCGCTTCCCTTCGATGGAGGAGGCCAAGCAGATTACAAGCTGGTTTTTCGGTTCCGCCGCCTGCGAGTTCCTCACGCTAGAAACAGATGGCAGTGTCGTACTGCCCTCCTATACAGGCCTGTGGGTCTGGGATAATGACAAAGCCCGCCAATAATCTGGCGGGCTTCTTGTCGTCTATTTTCCTTAAGGAGCTGTCTCCATAAACTTCAAATCCGGCATTTTGTCCATAGCTGTACGCATCGCATACTCGTTCTCAAACAATGCGACAAAATTGCCGTTCTTGTCCTTCACGAGCTGTGAATTGATACGGAACTTCGTTGGATCAATATCCTTCGGATTGCCTGTTACCCATCTTGCGAACTGGTACGTTAGACGCTGCATCATCACATCAACGCCGTACTCCGCCTTCATCCGATATTCGAATACCTCGAATTGGAGCTGACCTACTACGCCCAATATCGTCTCATCAAATACGCCTGCGGAATGGAATACTTGAATTGTACCTTCCTCAGTCAACTGATCGACGCCTTTTTGATACTGCTTATGCTTCAATGCATTCTTAACCGTCACCCGGGCGAAAATCTCAGGAGAGAAGGTTGGCAGTTCATCGAACACCACTTCTCCACCTTGACTCAAGCTGTCTCCAATCCGGAAAATGCCTGGGTCGAACAGTCCGATAATATCGCCTGGGAATGCCTCCTGTACGATATCCCGATCCTGGGCAAGGAATTGCTGTGGCTGCGCAAGCTTAATCTCCTTGCCTGCCCGTACATGCTTAACGGACATCCCGCGCTCGAATTTGCCGGAGCAAATGCGCAAGAAGGCAATGCGATCCCGATGGGCAGGGTTCATATTTGCTTGAATTTTGAAAATATAGCCCGTAAACTTCTCGTTCGTTGGCTCAATCGGCCCTTCCGTCGATTGGCGCTGAGCTGGCTTCGGAGCAAGCTGAAGAAAGTTATCCAAGAATGTCTGCACGCCGAAATTGTTGACCGCACTTCCGAAGAAGACGGGGGTCAATTCGCCGCGCTTTACCTTCTCATAATCGAACTCGTCTCCCGCTACGTCTAACAATTCCAACTCTTCACACAATTGATCATGCAAATAGTCCCCTGCAATTTGGCGAATGGCCGGATCGTTGTAATCCTCAACCTTCTTCACACTAATCTTCGTGTTATCATCCTGGAACAGCTCGACTTGATTCTTCATGCGATCATATACACCGCATAGACCGCGCCCCATACCAATCGGCCAGTTCATTGGCACAGATCGAATTCCGAGCACCTGCTCGATCTCTTCCATCAATTCGAACGGACTGCGACCTTCACGGTCGAGCTTGTTGATGAACGTAAAGATCGGAATACCACGCTTCGCACATACTTGGAACAGCTTAATGGTCTGTGCCTCGACACCCTTCGCAACGTCGATCAACATGACAGCAGCATCCGCAGCTGTCAATGTGCGATACGTATCTTCACTGAAATCTTGGTGACCTGGTGTATCCAAGATATTAACCCGATGTCCATTATAATCAAATTGCATTACCGATGACGTAACCGAGATACCACGCTGCTTCTCGATTTCCATCCAGTCACTCGTTGCATGCTTGCTCGCTTTACGAGCTTTGACCGTACCTGCGAGACGGATGGCGCCACCGAACAGGAGCAGCTTTTCTGTCAATGTCGTCTTACCGGCGTCTGGGTGAGAAATAATCGCAAAGGTACGACGCTTCTCTACCTCTTGCGCTAATTGTTCGGATAATTTACTCATATCGTTAGCCCTCTCATCACAAAATCACGTAAGTCCTATTGTAACACAAAATAAGTAATCCTATAAATGGGTAACGAGAACAACCTTCGAAGAATATGAAATATTTCCACATTCTCGACCCAGCATCATCATCCGATATCCCCTACATTGGATACTCATACATTCCCAACTAAAAAAATCATCCACCCTCTCATCGAGAGAATGGACGATTCCGATTATATCACAATACGTATTATTAACTACTTATGATTGCTCAAGCAGAGCACGGACAACCAGTGTTACCGTACCCGCTCCATCCGCAGCGGATCCTTCAACTAATGTCCAGTTCAAGGCCAATGAAGAGCGAATTACTTCGACATCAGCTGCACTCAGCTTCAATCCTGAAATACGACCCATTTCCTTGGTATAATGCTCTCCCTCTTGCACATCGAAGCGCTCTTGCAGCCATATCGACAGACCATTATTCGTGTTAAATGTCATCCGATATCCCTCTGCAATTGCTTGAGCAAGCGGCTCATCATGTTCGTTCGCATAGGATACGAAGTCATCATACGTATACCACTCTTCATTAATCGTAATGAGTTCGCTAACATCTCCTGTGCGTGCTGCATGCAACAGCCGCTCTTCGGTAATGCCCTTACGACGAGCGCGTTCTATCATAATCGCGGTACTTTGCGATACCCGAGTCTCTGTAGACATCTATTCCACTCTCCTCACAATTGTGCATTGGCATAGATTAACAAATATCTAGCATTATATCATACTAGCTATAGGAACCTAAGCCTCTCTCGTAATTGCTATACGAGCTTAAATTAATAGCATCACTTACACTTGACCATCATTCAAATGGCAAGCCGCATAATGCCCAGAGGAGATTTCCCGCCACTTCGGCTCCTCCTGACGGCAGCGTTCCGTGGCAAAGGGACAACGCGATGCGAACTTGCACCCTTGCATATCTGCGAGCGGACTTGGCAAATCTCCCTGAAGCATCGAGATCGCTGAACCAGCCTGCTTCGGATCCGGTACAGGAATTGCGGAGAGCAGCGCCTGCGTATAGGGGTGTGCAGGATGGTTGTACAACTCATCGCTAGGAGCGACCTCGACCAGCTTGCCCAAGTACATCACGCCGATCCGATCCGAAATATGTCTTACCATGGATAGGTCATGCGCGATGAACAGATAAGTCAACCCGTACTCTTCCTGCAAGTCCTCCAGCATATTCACCACTTGGGCTTGTACGGATACGTCAAGCGCCGAGATTGGCTCATCGCACAAGATGAACTCAGGCCGTACCGACAGTGCGCGCGCAATACTGATCCGTTGACGCTGACCGCCGCTGAACTCATGCGGATAACGCTCCGCATGCTCTGGCTTCAGTCCTACCTTCTCCAGCAGAGACAATACCATATTACGCTGATCCTTCCGGTTCACGACGCCATGGATCGCCATCGGTTCACTAATGAGTTGAGTCACGTTCATGCTTGGATTCAACGAAGAATAGGGGTCCTGGAATATCGTCTGCATTCGCTTGCGGAACGGCTTTAGCTGCTTCTCGTTCATTGTCGCGATGTTTTGACCGTCGAACAGAACTTCGCCATCCGTTACATCATATAGTCTTACAATCGAACGTCCTGTCGTTGACTTCCCGCAGCCTGATTCTCCGACAAGTCCGAACGTCTCCCCTTTATGAATTTGGAAACTGACATCATCTACTGCTTTCAATACTTTCTGTGGACGGCCGAGCAGTGATTTGGAGGCTGGGAAGTACTTTTTTAGTCCACGCACGTCTAGCAAAATTTCTTTTTGGTTACTCATTTGACAGCCCCCTCTCCAATCGTTCCAGACGCTGCTCTTCTTCTTCATGCACAAGCCAGCATAGCGAACGATGGCCTGGATCGGTCGTAACAACCGGAGGCATTTGTCTGCACTTGTCCATCGCAGAAGGGCAGCGCTCCATAAATGGGCAGCCTTCCGGCGGATGTAGCAGGTTCGGCGGCGTTCCCTCAATCGTAGCGAGACGCTCGCGTGTTCCTGTCGATACTTTCGGAATCGAGCGAAGCAATCCCTTCGTGTATGGGTGACGAGGACGCTCGAAGATATCCTCAACCGTGCCTTCTTCCATAATCAACCCGCCATACATGACGATAACCCTCGTACACACTTGCGCTACAACGCCCAAGTCATGCGTAATGAGTAGAATGGCGGTTCGCGTCGTATCCCGGAGCTCCTTCATCAATCCCAGAATCTGTGCCTGAATCGTGACGTCGAGCGCAGTGGTCGGCTCATCTGCAATAAGCAGCTCGGGCTGGCAGGAGAGCGCCATTGCGATCATGGCCCGCTGACGCATCCCACCGCTGAATTCATGCGGGTACTGATCGATGCGCTGCTCGGGCGAAGGAATACCAACCTGACGCAGCAGTTCGATTGCCCTCTTTCGTGCTTCCGTCTTCGACAGCTTCTGATGACGCTGCAATACCTCTACGATCTGTGCGCCTACCTTAACTACCGGATTTAGCGACGTCATCGGATCTTGGAAAATCATCGCAATCCGATTACCCCGAATGCGCCGCAATTCCTTTTCTGACATATCTAATAGGTTATCTCCGTGGAACAGCACTTGACCGCTCTTAATCTGTCCCGGATGTTGTATTAATCCAATGAGAGACTTCGCTGTCACGCTCTTGCCGCTGCCCGATTCACCGACGATGCCGATGACTTCGCCTTCATGAACATCGAAGCTGACGCCCCGGACAGACTGCACTTCTCCGTCGCGTGTATGGAACGAAGTTCTCAGTTGTTGAACGGATAGCAGTTCATTCATAAGTCTCACTCCGTTGTATAGTATCGTTAGCCCTGCATCTGTATCGTTAGACGATCCAACTATCTGCTCTCTACAGTGCACACACTGCATCCTAGAACCTAACCCAGCTTATAATGGACTAACGTTGATTCGCTTTTGGTTCAAAGGCAACACGCAGCACATCGCCTAGGAAGTTGAACGACAGCACTGTAACCAAGATAAGCAATCCAGGGAACAAAGCCATATAAGGCGCCTCCCCGATATATCCTTGTGCGCTGTTCAACATACTTCCCCATGACGCATTCGGCGGCTGTACCCCGAGTCCAAGGAAGCTTAGTGACGACTCCATCATAATTGCCCCTGCAATATTGATCGTCGCCGTAACAATAATCGTAGGCATAATATTCGGAATGATATGCTTCCAAATGATGCCGAACGTGCTCTGGCCTGATACTCGCGCATACAGGACATATTCCCGCTCCTTGACGGACAATGTCTCCGCACGCACAATTCGGGATATGTTCATCCAGCTAAGCAGGCCGATGATCAGCACGATCGTGGTAATCCCTGGCTTCAAGTAAGCATTCAGTATAAGCATTAAGAAGAAGGATGGTATCGACATTAAAATATCAACGATACGCATCAACGTATTATCAATCCAGCCGCCAAAATAACCACTAATTGTACCTACAGCTGTTCCTACCAGCACTGCGATAAACATCGACAAAAATCCGACACTAAGTGAAATACGTCCGCCATACAATGCCCGTGCGAACACATCGCGCCCTTGGTCATCTGTACCGAACCAATGAGATGCGCTTGGGGACTGAAGTGTCTCCGTCACGACCATCTTGTCGGGATCATGCGGGCTCAAAAATGCCAAGGTGGAAGCGATAATGAGAACCGCGAGTAGAATCAATGCTACCAGAGCCAGCTTCTGTTCTTTCAATTGTGTAGCGATATTTCGCCATATCATTCGGTTCATCTGACTCACCCCGTTGTCTTAATTCGTGGATCTACTACGCCGTACAGCAGGTCAGCAACCAAGTTCCCGACAACCAGCATAACGGAAGAGATCATCGTAATGCCCATGATGACAGGGTAATCCAGCTGAAATACCGAAGTAATCCCGAGTGCCCCCATCCCTGGCCATGAGAATACCGATTCCGTAATGAATGCTCCGGCAATCAGTTCAGGGAAGGACATACCGAGAATTGTAATGACAGGCAGCAGAACATTTTTCAGCACATGACGGCGCAATACCGTGCCGCGAGTAGCTCCGTAAGCGTACTGAATTTGAACGTAGTCCTCTTCCAGCTGACTTATCGTATGCGAACGAATGTAACGCATATAGACCGATACATTCATGAAAGTCAGTACCGTACAAGGCAGAATTCCGTGCTTCAAAATATCAAGTGCGGAATCTACCCCGATTGTTCGCATCCCCATACTTGGGAGCAAGTTTAATTTCAACGCAAAAATATAAATCAGCATAATGCCAAACCAGAAGCTCGGGATCGAGATTCCGATATAAGACAGCAAGCTAAGGCCGCGGTCACTAAGACGATTTTTACGTGACGCAGCGTACATGCTAAGTGGTACCGAAATGAGAAGTGAGATCAACATAGCGGATCCCATAAGGCCAATCGTCGCAGGCAGCCGTTCTAAAATGAGCTCCGTCACCGGCCGATGGCTCATCAGTGAATAACCTAAATCTCCTGAAAATACATTTTTAAGCCAGTTCCAATACTGCACAATAATCGGTTCCGTCAATCCAAGGTCATGACGGATTCGCTCTACATCCTCCGCGTTCATGTTCGGTGTGACGAACGAAAGCACCGGGTCTCCCGGTGCTAGTTTAATGAGCGCGAATGATACGATTGAAATAAACCAGAGCAGTGGAACGGCTTGCAGAACGCGTCGCAAGATGTATTTCTGCAATTCAATTCCCTCCGTGCAGACGCTAGCCCTTGCTGGCGCCTGTATTCTGGATGTTTATGTTCGATATCAAATTATCGTGCTTAGTTCAGATAAAGTTTGGACAAATCTTCGAACATGAAGACCGGCTTCGCAACCGCTTCATCAAGACCGCCATAACGTTTGTCTACCGCGATGATCGCTTTGTCGTTTGCAATCGGATATACAACCGCCTCGCTGGCAATCGTTTGTTGAATTTGCTTGTACAGTTCGCCACGCTTCATGCTGTCCATCTCTACAGCAGCTTGTTCCCACAGTTTATCGAGTTCTGGGTTGTTGTAATGGCCGTAGTTGTACAGTTGATTGCTCAAGTAGAGCGATTTGTACGAATCCGGTTCAGTTCCCATTACATAGCCATTGAAGGACAAATCGAATTTCGTGTTGTTCGGATCAAGCGACATATTGGAGAATGTGCCGGATTCAAGCGGCAGCAATTCCACTTCAATACCTACTTCTTTCAGCTTTTGTTGAATGTAGAGTGCTTGGCTCGTTTGAATCTTGCTTGCATTCGAGTATGCAAGCTTCAGCTTCAAGTTGCTTACGCCAGCCTGCTTAAGCAATTCTTTGGCTTTCTCCGCATTGTAGTCATACTTCTCAACATCTGCTGTGTAATACGTTGTATCTGGTGTGAAGATGGACGCCGCTGGGTCTGCAAACTCTGCAGAGCCATAAGCTAGCGGAATCAGTTCTTGCTTGTTAATTGCATAGGAAATCGCTTGGCGAACTTCCTTCTTCTTCATCGCATCGATGTTCATATTGAACACCAGATAGTTCAAGCGGCCTTCAGGGTATACAACCATGTTCAGCTTGCCGCTTGTATTCAACTTGTTGTAATCCGCTGGTTCAACCTTGCGCATATTCAATTCACCGTTCTGCAATGCCAAGTTCGCTGCATTCGGATCTTTCGCAATGCGGTAGATGACTTGATCCAGATGACCCTTGCCTGCGAAATAATTATCGAAGCGCTCCAATGTTACATATTCGCCTGGGCGATATTCTTTGAACTTATAAGCGCCAGAACCAATTGGAGCTGCATTCTTCGTGCTCTTCTCAATATCAGCTTCGCCTTCGAAGATATGCTTCGGAATCGGCTTGAACGAAGCAAAGATTCCTTCAAAGGAAGCAGATGGCTGTGGAAGAACCAAATCGACAGTTACGTCATCCACTTTCTTCGCTTGCAGCGGCTTGCCATTGAAGATGTAGGATTCACGATCCGTGCTGTGCTGCTTCTCATCCAAGATGCTGTTGATTGTGAAGACAACATCATCTGCTGTAAGCGGCTTGCCGTCATGCCATGTCAATCCTTTGCGAAGCTTCAGCGTGTACGTCAAGAAATCCTTCGATGGAGTAATGCTCTCCGCGAGTACGAATTTCTTCTTGCCTCCGTCTTCCACCGTATACAACGGTGCATACAAGGTTTGATTTATCGTCAACGTAACACGGTCATTCGAATACAATGGGTTCAATACACGAGGATCCTCTTGTACTGCAATAATAATATTGCCTCCATCCTTCGGTTGGCCTGTCCCTTCCGCCGTAGAAGACGTTGAATCCTTCGCAGGAGTAGAATTGTTACCGCACGCACTCACCACAAGGACGATAAGTGTGAGCAGCCCGATAATCCATAATTTGTTGCGTTTCATGTTGATTCCTCCCGATAGATGGTTAACAAGACTATGGAATCTAGTATAACTATATTTTTTTCAGAAGACAATAGTTTTTCCGAGCTTTTTGATAGGGATTAAAATCATCCTGTTTTCACAGTCACGAGATCGACACATGAAAAGACGAAGCAGCCATTCGCTATAAACTGCCTTCAACCTTCAACCAAAAAAGCTGTGCCCCTGTAGAGGGCACAGCTGATTATCAATCTATGGGAAACGAATTACTTCGTCCAGACAACTTCACTTTCTTCCTGTCCATTAACAGGCCACCAGTGGAAGCCATCCTCTTGTAGAAGCTTGTCTGCTTGCTCAGGGCCCCAAGAGCCTGCCGGATAAGCGAACAGATCTTCGTTAGATTTCTTCCATGCTTTCGCGATATTATCAACGAATGACCATGCAGTAGCCACCTCGTCCCAACGCGTGAAGTACGTGGAGTCGCCGCGAGCAGCATCGAAAATCAGTCGCTCATACGCTTCTGGCGTATTGATGCCGACCATGCAGCTTTGGCAGAAGTCCATCGCAAGCGGTTGAATGCCGCCTTCCGCTCCAGGCTTCTTACCATTAAGCTTCACGTAGATGCCTTCCATCGGATTTACGCGGATAACGAGCAAGTTCGGCTCCAGCTTATGCTTCTGTCCGAGGTATACATTCGTAGGCATGTTCTTGAATTCAACCACAACTTCTGTCGTCTTCACTGGCAGACGCTTGCCTGTCCGAATGTAGAACGGTACTCCCGCCCAGCGGAAGTTGTCAACGAATACACGTGCTGCAAAATATGTCTCCGTTACAGATGCAGGATTCACCTTATCTTCCTCACGATAGCCAGGAAGCTCCTTGCCATTCATCGAGCCTGCGGAATATTGTCCACGCACGACATTGCGGTGAACATCCTCTTGCTCTGGGTATTGGCGCAAGGAACGAAGCACCTTCACCTTCTCATCGCGGATATCTTCCGGATGCAGGCGGCTAGGCGGCTCCATTGCAATCATCGTGAGCATTTGCAGCATATGGTTCTGCGCCATATCGCGCAAAGCACCTGCATGATCGTAATAGCCTCCACGCTCTTCAACCCCAACTGTCTCAGACAGGGAAATTTGAATATTCGCGATATGCTTGTTGTTCCAGAGCGGCTCGAAGAATGCATTCGCAAATCGAAGAACTTCAATGTTCTGTACCATTTCTTTGCCCAAGTAATGGTCGATACGGTACACTTCTTCTTCTTTGAATACTTGACGAATTTCTTCGTTCAGCTTCTCTGCTGACGGTAGATCGTAACCGAACGGCTTCTCAATTACGAGGCGGTGCCAGCCCTCGCTCTCCAGCATTCCGCCATCACGGAGATTGTGCGATACACTGCCGAACAATTCCGGAGCCAGTGCCAAATAGAACAAACGGTTTCCTGGAATATCGTACTCGCGTTCGATATGCTCGGACTGCTCACGCAGTTCGCGGAAGCCGTCTACATTGTTAATATCTAACGGCTTGTACTCAAAATGCTTAGCAAACCGGTTCCATTCCTCATCATTCTGAACCGGGTAACGGCAAAATTCGTCGATAGACGCACGCACATCCTGACGGAATTCTTCATGCGTACGAGCACGGCGGGCTAGTCCGATAACTGCGAAGCGTTCTCCTAGCTTGCCTTCGCGATATAGACTATATATAGCCGGGAACAATTTGCGGCGAGCTAAGTCGCCAGTAGCACCGAATATATAGAATACGGCGCCTTCTGCCAATTGGGATTCATGATTTTGCATCACAGTCATCTCTCTCCATCATCCTTACACTCGTTTATAGATCTGATATAGTTCCTATTTCGGATGTGATGCCATTTTAGCATACTTAACGTATAGATTCCATTCTTTCCTTGACGTCAAGTATAATTCTCATTGCCTTGCCCAGCTGCAATTCTCAATCCATTCTCATTAATATTCACCGGCAATCAGCGGTGTACCGAAAGATATGCGAGTTTCTCCCTTGTCCCTGTTTTCATGAACAGCAAGCTGCAAATTTGCATTTCCATGCTTCATTTGCACACCTGAACCCATATAGTCCGTCTGATAAGATACACTGATTGTACGCTCATCCTCATAGCGGTCAAGCGGTTCTGCTTGTCCCCATTCCCGCAACGATCGCTCAGCCCTCTCGAAGCTGTCCTTCAGCGATTGGCTCGCTACTGTCTGAACGGTCGCCGTCCATTCTGCCCCGTAATGAGATGACAGCTTCTTCATCAGTTGTTCCCCTTCTGCAGCTGACTGAGTCATACCGGTTCTGGCTGATCCCTGTATGGATATCGTATAGTATACGCGCCCATTCTCTTCTTGAAACCACAGAATCGCTGCCTCTATCGAATCCGATATATAAATTCCGCGATACGCCTCCTTGCCTTGTTCTTCCTTGCGTATCAGGTGCGCAGTGATTCCTGCATCCTTCTGCCACTGTTCGAGGTTCTTCTCCTTGCTGCCATTAGCTGCATAATTCCCTTGAATTAGCACCGTAGTCTGGAATTTCCCGGATCCGACCAATTCAGCAAGCACCCACAGCATGTTCACCCGTTTCACAAGATCAAGCTTATCGACCGATTCCCGACTCCCAGCCAACTGCCATCGATCATTGCTTCCGATGAGTGCAATGGCACCGCATAATGCTAACAACACCAATCCTACTGCCGCAACGGCAGAACGGCGTACTGCATGCATCCTTCCATCACCTTACCTTATCGAAGTGTAGCACCTCTTAGAATTAGGCGGGCTGATTCTAGGTGTATGACCATACCTAGCATTCGTTCATGGAATAGACTACTGACATATACATTCAACCAAGAATGGAGGCTGACCAACCGTGGTTCCCGTTCCGATAGACGAGACATTCATTCGATTGCTGTGTGGCCGCCCGGTCTGTGTTGTGATGCAGAATGGAGATCAATATATAGGACGGCTTACCTCTTGTGAGGGAGGGAAAGTGATATTGAACGGCGATATTGTTACTACCTCGCACGCTTCTGCTGCATCCGTTGAACCTTCCCCAGTTAAGAAGCACAGAGGGAAAAAGAAAAACAGATCGCTTCAAGTTGCTGACACTTCAAATCAAGTATATACAAGCGCATTCGATCCATATAGAGCCAGTCCCTTCTTCCCTGGTGGACGCCTCGCTCTTGATTTGGGTCTGGTTTCCTTATTTTTTCTGCTTTTTATCTAGAATTCCTGCATCCTCTTCTCAGTTCATTCGAAAAAAACCCGAACACTCTCCTAGGAAAGCGCTCGGGTTCTCGGCTATTCAGCCAATCCGTTCTTATAAGCGTAAATCGCTGCCTGCGTGCGATCCTCCACACCAAGCTTCGCCAATATATTCGTAACATGGAATTTAACCGTCTTAATCCCAATAAACAGATCATCCGCGATATCCTGATTGGATTTCCCCTGCGCTAATAAACGAAGTACGTCCATCTCACGCTCTGTCAATTGTTCATGCGCCGCAGTTGGCTGTGCTGGCTGGCGGAATCGATTCATCATCTTGGAGGCTACCTGGGACTCAAGCACAGATTGGCCTCTTGCAGCCGCCCGGATGGCTTCAGCAATCTCTGTAGCTCGGGACGTCTTCAGCAAATAACTGAATGCTCCAGCTTCAATGACAGGATACATCTTTTCATCATCCAAATAACTTGTAAGTACGATCACTTTGCAGTCAGGATACAACTGCAGCAGCTTGCGGGTTGTCTCTATACCATCCATACCATCCATCACAAGATCCATAAGCACAACATCAGGCTTATACTCTTGGGCAAGACGTATTCCGTCCATCCCGTTGCTTGCTTCCCCTACGACCTCAATGCCTTCTTCTGTATTCAGTACTGCAGCAAGGCCGATGCGAACCATTTCATGGTCATCTACCAACAATACTTTAATAGGATTGTCCATCATCGATGTTTCCATCTCCATCGTTCAACTCTTCCTCCTTCAGACCAGGCTCTTCTCTCATGACAGGCACTCGAATTTCGATCCGGGTTCCTTTGTCAGGTGCGGTAATGAACTGAATGGAGCCACCCACTTCATTTACCCGCTCTTGCATCGTACGAAGGCCATAGCTTGCTTGCTTCTTATCGTCCCAATCAAATCCTATCCCATTATCACGAAGGAGTAAACGAACGAAATCCCCTCGATTTTGCAGTTTGATCTCCATCCGTGATGCCTTCGAGTGCCGCAGTGTATTCGACAACGCCTCCTGAACAATCCGGAACAGATGATTCTCAACGCCCTTCACTAATCCAATATGATCATCCATCTCGCAATGGATTTCAATTGGAATTTTGGACTGAAGCTCGCGGATCAGCTCCGCCAAGCCTTGAGTCAAGCCTTTTCCCTCCAAATGTACAGGCCGCAAATGAAGCAGCAGCGCTCGCATCTCAGACTGGGCAACGGAAGCCATTTCTTCAATCAGCTCCACCTGCCGCACCGCTCGATCAAAATCAACATCCAGTGTTCTCCGTACAGCGGTAGCTGTCATTGATATTGCAAATAACTGCTGGCTTACCGCATCATGCAACTCCCGCGCCAAGCGTTGCCGCTCTTCTATAATCGCAGATATCCGAGCCTGCTCTGCCAATTGCGCATTATTCGTGGACAAGCGCTGCATCGAAGTCACTTGTTCTTCCCAACGCTTGCTTACTCGCTCCAATTGTTCAGCTAGCTGGCCGATCTCGTCATCGCCGAGATCCGGCATCGGCCGCGATAGATTCCCCTTCTCCAAGAGCAGCATCGATTCGCGCAGCAATTCCACCCGACGCTTCATTCGATAACCTTGGTAGAACGCAAATATCGACGTAATGATTGCAACGACAAACAACACCGATAATGTCGCCTTCACTCCGTCGATCCAAGTCTCAAATGGCTGCACATAACCATATGATTGCATCAAATAAATGATGACAAAGAATAGTATAATAGAAAGGAGAAGCGTCTCGCCCATTAATCGTACTACCATATTCACATGCTTTTTCGGTTCCATACCGGCCTCTGCATCTCCTTTCTCCGCTAACTGTCCTACATGTGCAACCTGACATCAATATCTCCTACAAGGTAAGAAATATGGAGTTTCACCTTTTGCTCCGTAAACTCGTAATTCGCCGATCGCCACGTCCACTTGTTCAAAAATCCGGTTTCTTTGTCGCGTCCCACATCAATTTGTCCAAATATGACCGTAGCTTCGATATATACACCAATGTCATCTGGAATCATAATGTCCATGTCACCTAATACACCTTGAAAGATGAGGGTGGTTTCCGGTTCTTCCAATATCGCTAAGGACAAATCAATATCACTTTCCCCAATGAAATGCCACATGCTCTGGCTATGCAAAATATACGGAACTCGATCCCACTTCAGGCTGGACGTAATATTCTGGCGCTTTTCGACATGATCATGTTTCTGGTCTTTGCGAGCACGCGAATAGAATATCCCTAACGATATCAAGATGATTCCGACGAATAGCATTAAATGTTCCAAAAGTAACAGTGTTCCGCCGATACCTAGCAAGGTGTACCCTACACGCAATTCTGCAGCACGAACTTTGCGTATGCCCAAATACAGCATTACAAGTGCGACAAACGTTACGAAACTAAGCCACTTGCCAATTAAAATGAGCAACCCGAAGACGATAAGAATATATGCAAGCAAACGGTTGTTTTTATTCATGTCGCACCTCCTGTCACAAATATTCGCGGATAGCACTTACGGCGATGCTAGCGCATCGCCGTAAGCTACCTATGTTAGCATATCACAACCTTGGACATCCCCCAAGGATTTATTGCTCCGTTTGACCCAATTTTTGCTTCAATGCTGCCAATTGCTCGTTTACCTTCATTTCCTTCTCTACATCTACTGGCGGCTGGTAATTGGATGAAGTGCCTGCATATCCGCCGTAAGGGACACGCATGACTTCAGCTTCTGCTTCCAATTGCATAATCTTCTCTTCCATGCGATGGAATCCGCGAGTTGCAGAACCTGATTCGATGGAATGGTTGCTTGTAATAGAAGACATCTGCTTGCGTGCCTTCGCCATTTGTGCACGTGCAGCCAATTCATTGCGTTTGTTGCGCAGCTTGTAGAATTCATCCTTCATCGAGCGCAGCTGATGCATTAACTCTTCCGCATGGCCCTGTGCTTGGGCATGCAAGTCGCTGTATTCAGCAACTTTTTGATCATAGTACAGTTTTTCTTCCAGGAACTTGCGTGCCATTTCCTCTTGGCCTGACTTCAATGCGCGTTCTGCCTGTGCTTCACGGTCAGCTGTAAAGCGAATAGCTTCATCATAACGATGCTTGATTTGGCGCTCACTTGCCATTTGCTTGGCAACTGTTACTTCCGCATCATGGATCTCTTCCTCCATGTCGCGCAGATATTGATTCAACATTACCACTGGATCTTCTACTTTATCCAACAACTCATGTACAGAAGCCTTAGTCATATCTTTAATACGTTTGAATACACCCATCTTATTTGTCCCCTCTCTCGTACTTCGCTACTTTTTGGCGAAGTTCTTCGATTTCTTTTTTCAATGCTTTTTTCTCAATATCCATCATCATCGAATCGATGGAAGAATCATTAGAAGATGCATAGTTCGCATCATAACTGTTGGTTTGCTTCACTCCTCCATATGTGGAGGAGCCGTATGGATTCGTCGGCCCTGCAGCTCGTGATCCGTTGTAATAGTTCGGATCATTGGAGTAGCCGCCTTGGTAACCTTGTTGGCCTTGATAGCCGCCTCCGTATGGGCCTGCACCATAACCGGTAGGTCCAAATGGCTGGTACGGCTCCTTAGGTACTACTAGTGATACTACAAAGTATACGGCGATAAGTGTGAACGCCGAGAAGAATACTCCGATTACAAACAAGACACGCAGCAGAGTGACATCGAATCCAAGCCATTCACCTAAGCCGCCGAGGAGACCGCATACTTTACGATCCCGTGTCGAACGGTACAACTTTCTGTTCATGGCTTACTTCACTCCTTTGCTGAATCTAATTTTTGTTTCAGGCGCTCCATTTCGCGCTTCAAAGCCATATCCCGTTCCGGGTTGATGTTGCCCATCGTTTGGCCGCTCATGCGGCGTACATCTTGAATGCCTTGCGTTTCCCATTCCATCCCGGACACTCGATCCTCTAATCTGCGGAACATGCTGTCCACTTGCCCCACACCGTATTGTCCGAAGCGCTCGTTCATTTGCTGCTGTAAGCGAACGGTCTGCATTCTAGCGATGTAATACTGGCGCTTGTCGTATACAGCTTGATATTCGCTCTTGAGCATATTCAATTGCTCTTCCAGCTCAAGAATCGCATCCTTGCTCTTTTCGTACAATTCTGAATACTGCTGCACCTTATCCTCATGCATCAGCTTCTCTTGCAATGCAATCTTGGCTGCGAATTCCTCACCCGCCTTTAAGGCCAGCATCGCTTGCTGCTCTCTGCGAGAACATAATTCTTGTGCTTGATTCATTTGATTTCTCATTTGATTCGCATGCATGACATATTGTTGATAGAGACGGTCTGCCTCATTAATATCATGGCGTGTACGCATCAGAAACTGGTCAATCAAGCGAACAGGATCTTCAACCTTATCCAACCGTTCATTCAATGTAGCCATCGTAATGTCGCGAACTCTTTTCAAAATACCACTCATTCAGCCTTACCCTCCTTGAACCGACTATTTGCAATTATTAATAATCACCTTTGTTAAAACGGATGGCTCTTGTTGCGCTTGCCTCCCAACATCGATATCCCGAAACCAATCAATCCTACGGCAACGATGATACCGATGATCCAGGACAACTTGCCAATCAACGATATCGCTCCGATAATGATGAAGATCCATCCGAAGAATGAATTCCCTGCCTTCACTCCATAGTAGCCAAGCGCAATCAGAATGAGAGGGAACAAGTAGCCAAACCAGCTGCCCAGATGAATCCCGAACTTGCTTAGTAATATGATTCCTCCCAGTGCGATCAGTACAAAAGCGAATGTGTTACCTTTGTTCGTTTGCATTCGGTTCGTCACCACCTTTCGTCGTGTCTTGCTTATGTCTTTATTTTAGGTGGAAATGCACTTGCCCAAAACAGGCCGGGGACGGTTTTTGATCCTAGACTCAAGTCGGGGGACCTGACCGACCTTTGATCGAGCCTATACTGGACTGGTCTGAAGTCGAAGTTGAAACAAAGTTCCGCCAATTACGTATATATTTCCATAACTACCCATTCGCTGCAGGCGTCACTTCCTTCAAGCGATGAGAAAGGAGCGCATCGTCATGCACACGTTATATTGGGGATTGCTGATATTCGGCGTTTTGTACGCCATCGTCTCACTTCTGATTGGAGAGGTGCTCAGCCATGTAGTCGATGGTTTAGTTGGCGACAGTCACCTTGCGGTACTTCAGCCAACCATACTCGTAAGCGGCTTAACCGCACTTGGCGCAGTCGGAGTCCTGCTTAGCCGTTATACAGCTTGGTCTTCTATAACCATTCTCCTCACCGCTCTTGCTGGTGCACTTGTAGTATCCATTGGTGTCTATTTTCTATATGTAAGGCCTATGGAGAATAGTGAGAACTCCATTGGATTCTCCATTACAGAACTTGCAGGCAAGGTTGGGGAGGTCAATGTTCCGATTCCGGCTGCTGGCTATGGAGAGGTCATTGTTCGAATCGGAGCTGGAGTAACGAATCAAATTGCAGCCTCCTTCGACAAAGAAGCCATTCCTTCCGGAACGACCATCGTCGTTGTTGAAGTAAAGGGAGATACGCTGTATGTATCCCCGCTCAACGAGGAAACACTCCGTCCAACCCATTAACATCATTGCTCTTCTGTTACAGGACTTAAATCCTACATTCTCACTTCGATTCGATTTATGGATTCATGTGTATTCAGGCATTGCCTATACAAATAAATATAGAGGGAGCTGTATCTCATGGAGTTTAGTGAAGCATTGATCATCCCATTAATCGTTATTGGCGTCATACTCGTACTTGGCCTTGCATTCTGGGCACGCTACAAGACCGTCAGCCCTGACGAAACAATGATCGTTACCGGTTCTTATCTGGGACGCAAGAACGTATCCACCGACGAATCCGGACGCAAAATGAAAATTGTCCGCGGCGGTGGTGCATTTATCCTGCCAATCTTCCAGCAATCACAATTTCTATCCCTACTCTCACACAAGCTTGATGTAACCACACCAGAAGTGTATACCGAACAAGGTGTACCCGTCATGACTGACGCTGTAGCGATCATTAAGGTAGGCGGTACTGTAGAAGATATTGCAACCGCTGCAGAGCAATTCCTTGGCAAGCCCACCGAAGCGCTGAAGAGTGAGGCTCAAGAAGTTCTCGAAGGTCATCTGCGCGCGATCCTTGGTTCCATGACCGTCGAGGAAGTATATCGCAACCGTGATCGATTTGCTCAGGAAGTACAGGGAGTTGCAGCTAAAGATCTAAAAAAGATGGGTCTGCAAATTGTATCCTTTACGATTAAAGACGTGCGAGATAAGCACGGATACTTAGATGCACTCGGCAAACCACGTATCGCAGCCGTTAAACGTGATGCAGACATTGCTGAGGCAGAAGCTGTTCGTGATGCCCGTATCCAAAAGGCCAAAGCGGAAGAAGCAGGAATGAAAGCCGAGTTGCTCAGAGATACGAACATTGCTGAAGCTTCCAAAGAAAAAGAATTAAAGGTTGCTGCTTTCAAAAAAGACCAAGATCTTGCTCGTGCGGAAGCAGACCAAGCATACTTCATTCAAGAAGCACGTTCCAAGCAAAGCGTTGTTGAGGAACAAATGCGTGTCGAAATTGTTCGCAAAGAACGTGAGATTGATCTGGAAGCCAAAGAAATTCTCCGTCGTGAGAAACAGTATGATGCAGAAGTGAAAAAGAAGGCCGATGCGGATCGCTATGCCGTTGTTCAATCTGCCGAAGCTGAGAAGTCACGCAAAGTACTGGAAGCGGATGCCCTGCAGTATCGTATCGAAGCCGAGGCCAAGGCCCTCGCTGAACAGAAACGCTTAGAAGGTCTGGCGATTGCCGATGCTGAACGTGCACGTGGTACGGCTGAAGCTGAAGTCATCCGCCTGCGTGGTCTAGCCGAAGCAGAAGCGAAAGAGAAGCTTGCTGAAGCGTTCGAGAAGTTCGGCGAAGCTGCTGTACTCGATATCGTCGTTAAGATGATGCCAGAACTCGCTGGCAAAGTCGCAGAGCCACTCAAGTCCATTGATAAGCTCACTGTCGTTGACACAGGCAATGGTGAAGGAGCAGCACGGGTAAGCAACTATGTCACACAACTCATGGCGACTGCTCCACAAATGTTAAAAGACGTATCCGGTCTGGATATTGAGAAAATGATTAAGCGATTTACCAATGGTCCTGAACAAATAAAGCAAATTACTAACCAAACGCTTGATCCATCGGGTGATCCAAGAGCAACGACTGAACTACTTCCTGAAAAACAATAATACGCTGCAAATACAAAACAGCCTTGCCATTCATACGAGTTATCTTTGTATGAACTGCAAGGCTCATTTTTTATTCATTTCCCACTAACCTTTTATGAAGATAAACGACAAGCGGTAAGATGCTTTTCGATGAAGTCCACTGTTCGCTCGACACCCTGTTCATTATTTACTTTGGATGCAATAACCCTTGCATTTTGTTTTAATTTCGGATCGTTCGTTAAGGAGACAATGCAATCAGCTAAGCTCTCTATCGACAAAGTCTTCTCATGAAGCGGCTTAACTGACACCCCTAATTCATACATACGTCTTGCCCAGAAAGGTTGATCGCCAGTAAAAGGGCAGATCGCCATCGGTTTACCCGTATGCAAGACAGCTGCTGTGGTGCCTGCTCCCCCGTGGTGAATCACGCCAGCCGTCCGAGGAAATAACCAGGCATGGGGAACTTCATCCATGCACAAAATATCTCCGTTAGAATCCAAGTTTTGCTTATATTCGCTCCAGCCTGTAACGATGATTCCCCTTTGTCCTGTCCGCTTTAATGCTTGCTTTATCATTTCGAACACTTGATCAGGTTGTTGTAAAGGCATGCTGCTAAAGCTAATTGCGATAGGCGGTGTACCTCCCGAGATAAAGGAAAGGATTCCAACGACTGTGATGGAACCCATTTGTCCAATTCAGGTGCTAACCAGTTTCCCGCCATGCATACTTTGTCTTTCCATTTTGGATCATACGGTACCACGGTGGGGCTGCATCCATACAAAACGGGAATGTCACGTCCGTCAATGCATAGATCATTCTTACTTATGCGTCGAGCTGGCAAGTGTAATGTTTCACGTCGCCACTTATTTAACATGCTCATAAACGATAACATCATCAATCGATTCAGTTGGTAGCTTATTCGTATTATTAGGTCAGCCAGAATTTCTGGTTGGCCTATTTTTGTAGGTGTATTAAGATGGCGGTAGCCGGGAGAACGTGCGGCTTTTAGGGGGAAAACCCCGGAATAAAAACTGTTCTCCCACCACCCCCAATGACCATGTTTGAGCTGGTTGGGACATTGAAGATCCCGTATCACATGCGAAGCTATGGGTTTGGAGCCATCGTGGGAGTGCCGGCGAGTATCATTAAGGAGGGTATTATGGAACCGGTAATAGGAATGGATGTATCAAAAGGAAGCAGTGTCATTCAAGCCTTTTTAGGGAGAAATG
>NZ_MAIS01000136.1:0-9508 GCF_001680695.1 Paenibacillus sp. KS1
AGCCGTTGCAACGGTTCATGTCAAGGAGTCACCTGCACAGACACCATATATCACGAGTCTATCGCCAGTATTCGTAGAGACAGTAGTTGGAACACCGCCAGTGATGCCGTCTGTCGTAACGGCCACGTATTCGGACTTATCGATAGCGCAGGTGTCAGTGGTGTGGGATCAGATTGATGCTAGTCTTTATAGCAAGGTTGGCAGCTTTACGGTGAAGGGAGCTGTTGAAGGTGCGCTCATGAAGGCAGAGGCCACTGTTACGGCGAGGGCAGATCGGGGATCTGGGAACGGAACAGACAATGGATCAGGTGGGGGAAGCAGCAGTTCCAGCACGTATACAACAACCCTGCCGCCAGCTAAAGAAACGGAGAAGCCAAAACCTAACATAAAGCACGGTGCACCTAAGCCTTTGGAGCTGCCCTATGAGCCGACAGCTGAACAGCTGCAGCATCCACACTATATATCTGTCGTGCGGGTGAATGAGGATGGGAACACCACACCGGTTGCATTCAGTTACTATGACCCTTCAGCTCTAAAAGTGAAATTCCTTGGTTACGATGGTGAGGATTACAAAGTTGTGTACAAAGAAGCAAAGTTCACGGATTTGCAGAAGCACGCTTGGGCGAAGGAAGCCATTGAAGCACTTTCCTCACGCGGTATGCTGAATGGCGTATCGTCCTATCGATTTGCACCAGAACAAGAGATAACACGTGCTGAGCTCGTAGTCATGCTCGTTCGTATGCTCCGCCTCACTGCGGAAGCGGATTCGAATTTTGCAGACGTCAATCCATCTGCCTCCTACTACCATGACATCGCAATAGCCAAAAAAGCTGGGCTTATTCAGGGAGTTACGGATAAGAAGTTCCAGCCTGAGGCAAAAGTGACGCGGGAGCAGTGGATGACTATCATCGAGCGTGCGCTCCGCCAAATGAAGCTCATCAATGCATCAGCAAATGGCGACGAATTGAATATATTTACGGATCGTGAGCAAATTGCAGATTATGCACTGCGAAGTGCAGCAGCACTTGTGAAGCTGAAATTGATCGAAGGAGCGAATCAGCAGCTTCTGCCGAGAAAAACAACGAGCCGTGCCGAAGCCGCGTTAGTTCTGTATCGAATCATTCCTTTGGCATTGCAGAAGTAAGTACAGAAGATGATCATGACAACAGCCTTCTCCTCGTAATAGGGAAGGCTGTTCATGCTTTACATGGTAGCTGAACTGATAGTTTCTGATCTGTATGATTCTTTTTTGGTAAAATAGATGTTGATTAAATGATTGAATTGATTGGATGATTGAATGATTATATGCCTGAATGTGAACCCCTCAATCTTGTTGTTGGTATGTTGGCTATTAGCTTGCTTCTCCGTATGATCAAAAAGGCTGCATGCCAAGCGTGTTGAGCTTCTCACCTGTAACATCCACGCCCATTTTGCTTGTAATGTCCAAATAGTGGCCGGTGCGGCGCTTGATGGCGCCGTTCGATTCATCCAGATTCGCTTCGAGCCCATTGAGCACCATGATGCTGGCTCCGAATCCTGCAGGAGCTAAGCCCTTCGCTTGTTCCTCTGCGGAAGGCTTCCATCTGCCAATCATAACATCATGGGCAGAAGGCTTTGGGGCTTGCGGTGTCATCCAGAATAAGATAGCGGTTGCAAAACCAAGCTTGCCGTCGGCCGCAATCCATTCCGGATTTCGAAGCAGCACATGTTTATCCCCGTATATAATGGCACTCATTAACCCGTAATTGAAATTCCAGCTCAGCATGATTGGCCCACGGCCGTAGTATCTCTTGCCTGGAACGCCCGGATATTCCTTGCTGCTTGCAGGATCTACGAACTCCGATTTATTCTGTCCCGTTCTGCCTGCAATGTTCTCGTTCCAATAGAGCCCCCAGCGCAGCATGCCTCCCGGAGCCGTATCCCAGCCTCCGCCAGTTTCATGAGACAGATTGGCGAGCAGCGCCGCGAGATCGCGCTTGCGATCCTTCTCCAATCCTTCATTCAAGAAGGCGCCGTAATCGACGATTTGTGTGATGATGCGCTTAGTCTTGTTCTCTGGTGTATTGAAGTCATCGGAACGTACAATGAGCGTTTCTGTTTTTCCCTTTTTCTCTAAACGATAAATTTCTTGAGCAGAATAGTTGCCTTCCCGATACGAAACTTTGTATTTCACATTGGCTACAAGGCTGACGGCATTGATGAGATTTTGATAGGAGTAATAGTCGGTCTGATTGGGATTATAGTCTTTCTTATCTTTGTTGAAGGCATGCCATTCTTTCGAACCAAGGCGCATTGGGAATAACGTTTCGTATTCCTTCTCGGGGAGTGCGGAACGGACAGCCTCAACCGCCTTGTCTGCGGTATAGTCAGGATCGATTCCATCCCATTGGGATTCAATCTGCTGTCTGGTCAGAATGCGGCTGTCGCCAACGGACAAGCTCTCATCTAGCAGGTACACAATATCAGCTTTGCCTGAAATGGAAGTAACGTCAGCAGCCGAGGCAGAGGCAGTTGTGAATTCAAGCGAGGTGAGAAGCAGTGTTGAGCTGAGTGTCAACAGCAGTGTGCACCGAATCCATTTCTTTGAAAGCGGATACGAAACGTTGGACATCAATACATCCCCTTTATAATCGAATAAGTGCAAGTTTTATTGATACATATTTATATCGCTTTCATTTTGGAATATGACAAGTAAAAGAGACGAAATTGGAAGACCGACCCCAACAAGCAGCGAAAAAATATAGTTGAAGGTATGATGATACTTACATATAGTAATTCCGACTATTCTGGTGTATAATTACGGAAATAAAATTTTCGGTAATTCGGCAGTACATAGAACGACCAGGAAGGGTTGGACATCATGATCTCATTATCGAATATTAGGGTAACGTTTGACACGGGCTCTCAATCGGTTACTGCTGTACAGGATGTCAGTCTGCACGTGAACGCGGGTGACGTATACGGCATTGTTGGATACAGCGGAGCGGGGAAGAGTACCTTGGTGCGTGTCATTAACCTGCTGCAGCGGCCTGCATCAGGAAGTGTAGAGGTGAACGGTCAGGACTTGCTGGCTCTGAGCCCCAAGGAACTGCGGGCAGCTAGGAAGAAGATCGGGATGATCTTTCAGCACTTCAACCTGATGAACTCCAGAACGATCTATGACAATGTAGATTATCCGTTAAAGAGTTCCAAGCTTTCGAAGCGCGAACGTTCTCAGAAGGTGAAGGATTTGCTCGAATTAGTAGGGTTATCAGATAAATTGGACGCATATCCTTCTCAATTGTCAGGGGGCCAGAAGCAAAGGGTTGCCATTGCTAGAGCGCTGGCTAATGATCCAGAAATCCTATTATGTGATGAAGCGACGAGCGCCTTAGACCCCAAAACCACATTATCCATATTGGAATTATTGAAAAAATTGAACCAAACCTTAGGGTTAACGATCGTGCTCATTACGCATGAAATGCAAGTGGTTAAAGAAATTTGCAATAAGGTTGCCGTAATGGAAGACGGTCGGATTATTGAGCAGGGAGATATCGTGTCAATCTTTAGCCGTCCGCAAAATGCGTTAACTCAGGATTTTATTAACACGGCTACTCATATTGAACAAACGTTGGAGAAGCTCTCCCAGCATCCGTCATTGGTGCAGCTGAAGAACAACGATATTTTATGCAAGATATCCTACATTGGCGATAGCACGAGCGAGCCGATTATCTCAGCGCTTACTGCTCGCTACAGGGTGACGACCAATATCCTATATGCGAATGTGGAGATTCTACAGCAGACGCCTATCGGCAATTTGATTGTGGTCATGTCGGGATCAACTAGTGATTTGGAAGCGGCGCTCGAATATTTGCAGTCGATTCAAGTTGCGGTGGAAATGATTGATTCTCGTCTTGTGCAGAACGTTAAGGTAGGTGAAACAGTATGAGTGAGTTTTTGATGAACAATTTCCCAAACATTTGGAATTTAAGAGAAGAGATTCTGATCAGCATCTATGAAACGATATACATGGTGGTCGTAACCTCCTTATTCTCGGTACTTTTCGGCCTTTTGCTAGGTGTAACCTTAATTGTAGTTGATAAGGGCGGGATTTTAGAAAACAAGCTCGTTTACAGTGTCTTGGACAAAGTCATTAATCTATTTCGCTCTATTCCGTTCATTATTCTTATCGCGGTTGTCGTTCCGCTTACCCGCCTTATTGCGGGGACATCGATCGGCATGCAAGCAGCAATTGTGCCGTTAGTTATCGGGATCGTTCCTTTTTATGCGAGACAAATTCAAAATGCGCTGGTAGAGGTAGATCCCGGGATCGTGGAAGCAGCTCAGTCAATGGGATCAGGGCCGATTGAGATCGTGTTCCGTGTCTATTTGAAGGAAGGTTTGAATGCGATTATCCGGGCTTCCTCCGTGACGGTTATTAACTTGATCGGGCTGACGACGATGGCGGGTGCGATTGGCTCGGGTGGTTTGGGCAGTCTGGCAATTAGCAAGGGGTATAATCGGTTCCAAAATGATATCACCATAGTTGCTACCATTTTGATCTTAATTCTGGTGTTTGTGTGCCAATTCATTGGCGACTATTTTACGAAGAAGACGATGCATTAGCAGCGGATTAGTGAACTTGATTTATGCAGTATGCTCCCTTAGGTGCGTACTGGATTAAATACAAACTACAGACAAAGGACTGAAGAACAATGGCAAAAGTAGAAAGCTTCCAACTGGATCACACAATCGTAAAGGCTCCTTATGTAAGAGCAGCAGGAGTTGAACATGATGAGAAAGGCAGCACCGTGCAAAAATACGATCTGCGCTTTTTGCAGCCAAATAAAGACGCAATTCCAACAGCAGCGCTTCATACGCTGGAGCATCTGCTTGCTACGTATATGAGAGACGAGATTAAAGGGATTATCGATATTTCTCCGATGGGATGCAGAACGGGATACTATCTGATTCTATGGAACGAGCACAGTCCGGAAGAGATTGCTTCCGCTTTGGAGAGAACGCTGAAGCGTGTATTGGAGACAACAGAGGTTCCTGCTGTATCCGCACTGGAATGCGGCAACTACAAGGATCATTCTCTGTTCTCTGCGCAAGAGTATGCAAAGATTGTGCTGGAAGCGGGAATCAGTAGAGATCCGTTTGAAAGAGTGCTGTAATTGCGATGATTACGCTCAATCTATCGCACCAGACAGCGATTGTCACAGGCGGGAAGTCAGGCATAGGGCAAGGTATCGTGCAAATCTTGCTGGAAAGCGGAGCTACGGTCATCTCTGCTGATCTGGCGTACGAAGCTGGTTATCTAGAGGTTAACGGTCAGCTCATCGAGACGAAATTGGACTTGTCCAAGTCCGAGGATATTGATCGCTGGTCCAGATTGGTTGTAGAGAATGCAGGGGTTCCCGATATCGTCGTGAACTGTGCGGGTACATCCACAATGGATTATGTGATTGACAGCAAACTGGAGGACTGGGAGAAGGTATTTTCCATTAACGCTACGGGGCTGTACCTGGTCTCCAAAATATTTGCCAAAGCAATGGTCGATGCCGGAAAGCCGGGCAGAATCATTCAAATTGCTTCCCAAGCAGGCAAGAACGGCTACCGGGCTATGGGCGGGTATTGCGCATCCAAGCATGCTGTTCTTGGCTTGACGAAGGTGATGGCGATCGAGCTGGCGCGGCATAACATTCTTGTGAATGCGGTATGTCCAGGAATTGTGGAGACACCGATGAAGCATCGGGAGCGGATTGAAGGTGGAGTCATCCGCGGAATGAGCGCAGAGGAAATCTATGCGGAGGATTGTTCGCAGGTTCCGCTCGGAAGAACGGCTGAAGTTCAGGATGTGGCCAATGTCGTGCTGTTCCTGGCAAGTCCGTTGTCTTCATATATGACCGGCCAGGCAATTAATGTAACAGGCGGGATGACGATGCATTAAGCAAGGAAGCTCTTATCTTTATTTTACATATAGGGGGGAGTAAATCGTATGACTAAAAAGAGAGTATGGGGCGGATTAGCGGTTGGGCTGGCTTTGACACTGGTGCTGGCCGGCTGCGGAGGCAAATCATCAGGCGATGCTGGGAAAATCGTGATCGGTTCTCAGGGATCGGACGCTCAGATTTGGAAGCATATCGCGCAATCTCAGGCGGCGAAGGACGCCAAGCTCGATATCGAAGTCAAGGAGATCAATGGCGGCGTAGAGCTGAATAACGCAACCAAAGACGGGGAAGTGGACGTCAACGCATTTCAATCTTGGGCGTACCTGGTCAGCTACAATAAAGACAGTAAAGCTGATCTTGCAGCAGTAGCGACAACCTATCTAGAGCCGATGGGAATCTATTCGCAGAAGATCAAGGATATTAAGGATGTTCCAGACGGCGCTTTTGTTGCTCTGGCGGATAACCCAGCCAACACGGCAAGAGGATTAAGTTTGCTGCAGGCAGCAGGGCTCATCAAGTTGAAGGATGGGTTCGACCTTGGAACGGGTTCAGAAAGTGATGTTGTAGAAAATCCGAAGCATCTGAAATTCAAGCTAATTGACGATACGACAGGCCCGCGGGTCATTCAAGATGTGGATTTGGTATTGATCGGGAATACGGTTGCGATGGAAGGCGGATTGAACGTATTGAAGGATTCGTTGTTCCATGAGGAGATCTCTGTGGATACCAAGCACAATATCAACGTGCTCGTGACGACCTCTGATAAGCAGAACGATCCAGGCATTTTGAAATTAGGCGAGCTGTACCACAACGAAGATACGCAAAAATACATTGAGAAAGAGTTCGGAGGCACAAAAGTTCCTGTTGAGAAACCGATCTCCTATCTAAAAGAATAGTGAGGCTGGCTTCATGCGGATTGCGATTATAACAGCGATGGAAGAAGAAATGGCTCCTTTTCGATGCCAGTCACAAGTTACAGCAAGAACACAGGTAGGCAAAGTTATTATCGAAGAAGCGATGTACCAAGGTCAATCCTTGATTCTAGTGGAGAGCGGGATTGGCAAGGTCAATGCAGCAGTTGCAGCGACGCTTGTGATTGAGCGTTATAAGCCGGATGTCATCATCAACTCCGGATCGTCAGGCGCATTTGGCGCAGGATTGGACGTAGGCGACGTCATAATTGCTACACAGTTCGTGTATGGAGACGTTGATGCCACCTGCTTTGGTTATGAGCCCGGCCAGGTTCCGCAAATGCCGGCCAAGTACGAGGCGGATGCGGAGTGGCTGAAAGTGGCACGGCAAACTGCGGCATCAGCCGATCTCCCGTACGCTCTTGATTTTGGATTAGTGCTGACGCTGGATTCGTTCATGAGTGAGTCCGAGCGTGTGGAGGGGATTAAATCCACTTTCCCTCTCGTGAAGGTATCTGATATGGAAGTACTTGCGATTGTACAGTCAGCAGCGCAATACGGGATTCCGGTATTATCTGTCAAGGCTGTATCGGACATTGCTGGGTATGGCGATGTCACGGCGAACAGCTTCGATGATAATCTGGATGTCGCCGCTGATCATGCTGCGCATTTTACGAAGCTGCTTGTTCAGCAGCTCTACACGAATGTAATAGCTAGCTGAGAATTGATCGATCATCCTAATTAGAATAGACCCGTAATCAATACCTGATGTAAGACGTACTGATTGCGGGTTTTTCTTTGTACATCGATTTTTCATGGCTCTACTGTTTTGGCTCTGGTTCAAGCTTAAATAGAAATAAATGATCAATTTCAGCTTACATTATTTTGTTTATCTAATAATGAGTTTATGTGGGTAATATTAGATATGATCATTGATAGAATGTGGAATATAATGAATGATTTAGAGACTGCCGTCCAAGTTGAAGAGCAAGTCCGAGATTATATTTCTTTTTTATAACCAAGAACGAATTCAGAAAAAATTAATAACCGTTCCCCGGTGGAATACTGGGAAACGGTTGCTGTAAAAAAGCGTCTTTTTAATTCTGCTACTTGAGGAGTGTGACCATGTAAAGTTGCTTTTATTTTAGAAGCGAGAATCGTTACTATAAGCTGAAAAGCTTTTAGATGCGTTTGCTATGTTAAATTCAACACCCGCAGTCTTTCCAGATACATTAAACTTAATGGAACTGATATAAGCCTCATCATATGTGTGAATATAATACGTAGTTGCCACACCACGATACGAATCGAATTTTGAATCGTATCTAGCTAGACCTGCGAAATGTTTACCGATATACGAAAATTTTTCTGTAGTTGGTGGCCAATAAACAGGACAGTAACATGTTTTATTTAAGTAATCCTGTAGCTGAAATCCAAATCCCTGTCTTCCGTCTCCGTCAGAACGACTAGTAGTAGAAATTTCATTTCCTTTGCCATCGGACATATAGGCGTAATGGGAATCGACCTTTGTTTCGTATTTACCTCCTGTAGCGGTAAACCCTACACCAAAACCATCTTTTCCACCAACATTCATAGGAAATGACTGAACAGTTGGTACATGATCTAGCCACTTATCATCTTTCCAATAACCACCTGCTACGATAATCCATTGTTTTGTATTACTGTCATAGTAAATATTCGGAGCATTCATAGTAATGGATGAATTATCTATCCCAGCCGTTCTCATGGACAGTTCCGGAGTTTCTAGTTGAAATACACCGTAATTCTCCATTTCATCAGCAATTACTGTTGGGTCTGCTCCCTCACTAGTCAGTTTTGCCAAGCGTTTATTGATTTCTTCTTCAGATGTAACGTTGAGTGAAAGGGTTTGTAGCTTTTGTTCAGCTTCTTGCACCAGCTGCTTTTTAGCCGCTACAATGTCAAATTCCTCTGCAGCTGAAGCTTGAAAACCAAAGATTGAAAAGACCAAGCAAGAAATCAGAAGAATCGATGCAAATTTCCCCTTTTTGAACATAGTAATATATCCTCCTTTTATTTTGGTATATAGGATATATTTGACATTAATAGCCGAAAACCTCTTTTTTTCCATAAATTTTATTTATTATTCTTTTTTAATTGCCAAATAGAATATTAAAAGCATTCCCATACATAACAAAAGATGGCTTATAACCATAGCAACTAGTGAATCCGTTGATTTGAATGATAAAATTCCTCCTAATAATGTAATCTCAATAGCAACAAAACCAAGTTTAATCAATTTGACATTTCTGATAAAAAAATAAACTGGAATGAAGATAACAAGGGAAAACACCGCCATAAGTAACACAAAGAAACTATATTCCATATCAGCCCTCCAAAATACAATTTAATCCAATCATATCAAGATTATGATATTCTGAATATCTGTTTTTTATGAAAGGGAATTTTATCCCATTACTAGATGCTAGAAATGACAACAACAGCTACATGAATACTATTTTGTTCATGATTTATACCACTTCAATGTGAGAGAGCGTAAAATATCTTGTGTAAATCATAACCGCCTTTCTTGGACTATGAAAAGTATGATCGTAATGGATAATTTAAAGCAGCAGACCGTGGCTCACTACAAAGGTTCCAACGACACGCTCGAATCGTTTGTCA
>NZ_MAIS01000250.1:0-1132 GCF_001680695.1 Paenibacillus sp. KS1
ATTCTAGCATCCCTGATCGTATCTAGTATGTTAGCCACATTGGCCGGCCCAATTCCTGCCGGAGCGGAGGCAGCGCAAGAGAATCAGCAAGAGCAGCAATCCGATAATAAGAAGGTTCCCATCGATAAGAAGTTGGCCCCCAAGCTGCAAAAAGCGGTAAATCAATATGCGGGGAAAGAGATTAAGCTTAAGGATACCGGTGAACATATCAAAGAGAGTTTGGTCACGGTTCAATCTGCAGATGGAAATTATGGTGTTGGCTTTGATCCCAAAAGCGGAAAAATATGGTTTGTTTCCAACAAGACGACAATCGACAAAGTCGACAAAAAATTTCAAGACGAAGCTTTAAAAGAGTTAAAGAACGCCTATTCAAAGAAGAAATACGTATTTAACAAGGAAGTTACACAGTCACGATCCTACGATAATAGCAAGGGCAAATTTGGAGATTATATGTTTTATGAGTTTTCCGGGAAGGATTTTAAAGTTTCAGTAAATGCTAATATTTCAGAAGGTTATGCCTTGTCCGTTGTGACAATTGATATTGACAAAAAAGAACTTGATCCGAAATTGCTGAAGTCGGCAACGGAAGCGATCAAAACGGCGTTCGATCATCAATTCGACGTGACGAAGGCGCAAATTGAGCATTATACGTGGGTGCTTGAGGACGACAAAGTGACGGTTTACATGGAGAAAGGGAAAGCAATCAGCCTGATCAATAAACAAGGCAATCAGGTCACGACGAACAAAGAGATGACCGAAAAAGAAGCCAAAGAAGCGGTCGCTCCGCTTGCGAAGAAATTATTCAATATCGACATTACGGGATATGAAGTGAAATGGGATAGTTTATTTAAAGATTACCGCTTCATTGAAAAAAATGATGTTACGGCGGTAAGAGCGGCATTGGATGCCGAGAAAAACGTCGTATATATAAAGTCCGGGAGCAGAGCGGCCGCAGGGAATTAAAAACACAAACAGATACATAGGAGGATGATCATGTTTATGAAAAAAGCTATCATCGCAACATTGGTCGTATCCGGCATGCTAGCCTCATTGGGAGGACCGATTCCTGTCGAAGCTGCGGCTGCACAAGAGCAGAAGCAACCGGAGAAGGTGAAGGTTCAGATTGACAAGA
>NZ_MAIS01000160.1:0-5075 GCF_001680695.1 Paenibacillus sp. KS1
GCGTTTTTAACGCTGCGTCGCTGTCGCTCCTTGTTCTTCCCGAGGATTTTCGAGTGTCATCAGCGGACAATCCTGCAGGGATAAGTGGCGAAGCCACCCGACGCGTACTCACCTTAAGCCTCACGGGTTCGTGAATACAACAACGTTATGTGACATTCAACAAGGTCATTTAGATTCTTGGGAGGTCTTCTGATTTAATGAAATATGATAGATGGAAAGAAAGTGAAGACTATAAATTAAATAGACAAAGAAGAAAAGTAAAGAGAGCGTTTATAGTGTTTCTAATATTACTTCTAGTTATCTTGATATCGTTTATTACTTTGGGACTTAATTTTACAAAAAATATTTTTAGAGATTTATGTGGAATAACTAATTGTTAGAAGATAAATTATGGATAATTTATATACAACCAATGAAATTCCAAATTAAGGATATTTAAGTGATTTAAATTGATGAAAGAACCCTGCGAACCGCCCCGTCAGGGATTAAGGCTCTCGAGTTCATGAATACAAGAACGCTAGACGAAATTTCCTTGAAATCGAGGTGAAGTACTTGCAATGGAGCAAGATGAAAGAACAACTTGAATCAAAACTATGCGAATCTCTTAAAGATCGAGTCAAATTCAATAGTACAAGATATAGGAGATCTCACGATGGGGTTGGAAGATCGTGGGTCACTTTTGATAATGAAATCATTCATGATTTTTGTACTGTTAAGTTGAGATATAAATTTAATACGACAGCAAATAGGATACGAGAAAAAACTAATTCTCTAGATTGGAGAGATCCAGACCAGGAGAAAGCGTATTATGAAGCGTATAATATCGCGGATAAAGAAATGGAGATACAAGGTATGCATAATCAATTTGAATTTTATAAAGCAATCGAAGAATACTTACATCTATCGATTGATGAAGCCATGAAATCACAAAATACTATAATTAAAGCTATATCTTGGTTTGATAAGAGATTAGGTAAGAGAAGACTAAGAAGTACTGAAGCAGATAGTAACATAATAGTGAATAAATTTAGGAATATAAGACTTAAAGTTGAAGGTTTAATTGATGATGAGGGGAACTTCGTCTAACAACGTATCTAAGCACCGAGCCGTGCGGCCCTTGGTCTGCAAGAGGCATTTCGTGGAACTCAGCAGACAACCCTGCGAGGCTGCTAAGTCCGTTGGACCCAGTCGCACACTTCTTTAAGCTTTTCGGGTTCGTAGATATAGCAACGTTAACTGAAATTCATGCAATTCATTAAGAGCGAGGGCAAAGTCAATGCAGCGAAAAAATATAATAACTCTCAAAAATATCTCCATGGCGTTTCTATTATTTTATACAGTTCTGTGCTTAGTGATTACAGTGACAAATAATAAGGCTTTTGATTTTGCTTACTATAGATTTAATCCAAATGTGGAAAAAATACATGTAGAGTTACAAGTCACGACTGGACCAATGTATTATTTGGATGATACTAAATCAATAGAAACCCTAAAAAAGATATACCCTGAAATAGATACATATGACATTGAATTGAAAGGAGAAACACCTTATAAAAATGCTGATGATCCTGCAGAAATTGGAGATCTCACAGTATATGGGAAGTTCAATGGAGTAACAGACGAATATAAAGGTATTGGATACGGAGAAATACCAGTTTTTGAAGTCAAGTATTATGACGATTTATACTATTTATTGAATGAAGTGTTATCTTCGCCGCTATTACTATTTACTATAATGACATCACCCATTGTTGTAATTATTTTACTATGTTATAGTATTTATTTTTCTAAAAAAGCAATTCTCGAAATAATCAAACGAACAGTAGGAAGTTTCTAGAAGTAGGCATGGGTATCAAATAAACCAGCTAATCACAGTCAAGTCCTAGGAGGATAGAAGCATAGTGGATTAGGGAGCGACAATAAGTTGCGGAGACAATGCATTACAAGATCACATATTGATTATTGATTTTAAAAGAGAATAAATCGAAGAAATCAACTTAAATCGATAAGATCTAGGGTTGTCTGTTTGCTCCGAAGCTAGATCCACCATCGGTCGCGTGGGGCTCCCTTAAGGCTCTCTCGGGATTGTACATTAGAAATTTCAACAGCCAGGCCGTAAGTCAGCGGGTTATCCGATGATTTACGGCTTTTCATGTTATCCATAATAATGAACATTGAACAAAGTATTGATTAATACAATTATAAATAGATACTCAGTTTTTTTGTAAGCGCTTAACTAATTATATTGAATAATTTCACAAAATACATCCAAAAGACTGGAGGTGGCTTTGCATGAAGCTTTTGGCCGCTGTAACCGTTCCGAGCGTCAGACGTCACAAGAAGAAACGCTGGCCGCGCATTACCGGAATCATTGTTTTGGTATTCGTTCTTTTGCTTGCCTGCGCTGGGGGATACGTATATTGGTTCGTGAATAAAAGCCTGCCTGTCGTTCAGGGGAAACTCAACATTTCTGGACTAGAAAAGGAAGTGACGGTATGGAGGGATGCTTCCGGCGTTCCGCATATCGAGGCGCAAAACGAACATGATCTCTACATGGCTCAAGGCTATGTAACGGCGCAGGATCGCATGTTCCAGATGGATATGAGCCGAAGGCAGGCTTCCGGACAGCTTAGTGAAGTGGTGGGGGCTAAGGCTATCGACCGCGATAAATTTTTCCGTGCGTTTAGTTTGCGGCGGGCGGCGGAGGTTTCTCTTGGAGCTTACTCAAAAGAGTCCAGACAGGTGCTGCAATGGTATGCGGATGGCGTCAACAATTACATCAAACATGCCAAAGCCGCCAGTTCACTACCGGTCGAATTTGCGATTCTGGGGTATGAACCCGGGGAATGGCAGCCTGTGGACTCCTTGACGATCGGCAAATACATGTCCTATGATCTGGCAGGCAACTGGGAGGGTCAGGCTTTTAGGTACGCAATGGCGCAGAAGCTGTCCACCGAGAAATTTCAGTCGCTTATGCCAACCTATCCGAAGGATGGGGCAATGATCATTCAAGCGTTAAAAGACCAACCGATCGATCTGACAGCACTGGCAGCTACCGCTGTTCCGCGGGATCCATTTAACGGCAGCAATAATTGGGTCGTATCGGGAGAGAAATCGGCATCCGGCAAGCCAATGCTGGCCAATGACCCGCATCTGGGCCTAAGTACGCCGTCCATCTGGTATGAGACGCATCTCTCGGCACCGGAGCTGAAGGTGAGCGGAGTGATTTTTGCGGGCGTTCCAGGGATCATTCTCGGGCATAACGACACGATAGCCTGGGGGGTGACGAATCTAAGTCCGGACGTACAGGATCTCTATATTGAAAAAAGAAACCCGGACAATCCGCATCAATTCGAATATATGGGCAACTGGGAGGATGCCAAGGTTTATCAAGAGGAAATTAAGGTAAAAGGCGAGGCTCCAGTGCCCTATGAAGTTGTCGTGACCCGGCATGGGCCGATTATCTCTGAATTCGCGCATGATCAGCGGCAGGAAACGGCGCTTGCGATGAAATGGACCGCCTTAGATGCAACAACCGAGCTCGAAGCGGTTCAGATGTTCGCGAAAGCGCAGAACTGGGAGGATTTCAAGCAGGCGTTGACACATTTTGAAGCACCTGCTCAAAATTTTGTTTTTGCTTCTACGGATGGCACGATTGCCTACCGTGGGAACGGCCTGATTCCGATCCGCAAAAAAGGCGACGGTTCGGTTCCGGTACCAGGCTGGACGGATGAATATGAGTGGACGGGATATATCCCGTGGGATGAACTGCCCACAACCGTGAATCCAAAGGAAGGGTTTATCGCTACGGCGAACAATAAAGTGATTGGCGACAGCTATCCGTATCATCTAACGGACGTCTGGTCCCAGCCATATCGTGAAGCGCGTATCCAACAGGTGCTGTCTGCCAAGGATAAGCTAACCGTAGAGGATATGAAAAAACTTCAATTTGACCGCCATAACCTTCAGGCAGAAGAGTTTGTTGATGAGTTGATTGCCAAGATCAAAGACTCGCCGGATTTGCGGCAAATCGATCGCGACGTGCTTTCGCTTTTACAAGGATGGAATAAAGTGAATGATCCGGATCAGGCTGCACCGCTTGGCTTTGAGCTGTGGATGCAGGGTTTTGATAATGTGCTATTCAAATCCGAAATCAACGCTGATTTGATGGAGCTGTTTAACAATAAATCGGTTGTTAAGGATGAAATGCTCCGCAGGGCGCTTCAAGGCGAGCGGGAGCCATGGATCGACGAAAAAGGCGGAATCGAGAAGGTGGCGCTGCAGGCATTCCAGCTGGCTGTGGATCAGGCCGTTTCGCTGCAGGGTAAACATCCGGACAAATGGCAATGGGGCAAATTCCATCAGGTGGATTTTGCCCATCCTCTTGGCGCTGTGAAGCCGCTCGATCTGATTTTTAACGCCAAGTCTGTCCCGATGGGCGGCGGCCGTGTCACCGTCGGGGCTGCAGGTTGGGATGCAGAGAGCGGCGAAGTCACCCATGGGGCACCGTGGCGAACGGTCATTGATATGTCCGATCCGACTCACTCGTGGAATGTGGTGGGACCCGGCCAATCCGGACATGTACTGAGCAAGTGGTACCATGACCAAGTAGATGATTGGACTACCGGACAATACCACATCACGAGTATCGAACCGAATGAATACCGAAAGGCAGGAAATGAACTGAAATTAGTGCCGGAATGAGAAAATGAGAAGAAAAACGCGATAGATTCTCCAGACAACACACGACCCAGTCCAAGATAGAGCTATGTAAGGCTGGGTCGTGCGACGCTTACAAGAATACATGGAAAAACCGGCCTTGCGGCCGGCAGGAGTCTATCGGAAAAGGTACCTAGCTCTCAGATGGACATCTTCTGCAAATGCGCTTCGAGCCGGTCAAGATTTTCCTTGGTGTGTAAAGATGCGATTTCCTTGATGGCGTTGAATACGGCTTCATCTTCGAAAAGCTGGCGCATAGTTAATCTGGTTGTGCCGCCAAGATCCTTGAAGGTTGCCGTGAGTTGAAAATGGGGGTCATATAGATACCGCAGCACGATCCGTTCTGGCCCGATTTC
>NZ_MAIS01000217.1:0-1707 GCF_001680695.1 Paenibacillus sp. KS1
ATACTCACAAAAAAGGGGTGCTGATATGTTAAAAAGATTTGTTTGGAAGAAAAATGATATTCATTCCATACAATTAAAAGAAAATCTATACATCATTGCTCAATTATTAGACAATCCATACGCTGCATTTTTTAATATAACGAGTGAACGTGATCATTTTAATGAGAAGCTGCTTGACTTAAATACGTTTAAACCTTTTGGGGTGTGTATGGTGTTAAAGGGGTTTTTCAAACAGTGTTCCGTAGGGAAACTAAAAAATGTACAACCTAATTTGAATATCCCTATACCAGAGATTTTTATTAGTAGTGACAGGGGACAGTGGGGAAATCGCTCTGAATTTAGTGATGATGAACTCATATACAATTTGGTGAAAATCGATCCCGCAGTCGGTGATAAGGGTCTTATGGGGAATGAAATTATCCAATACAATATTGATAGAAATGACCCGAACATGTTAACCAACTACGAAATTGTTGGGTATAACACGGGTTACGAATTTGTACGTCGTTTAATTCTATCGATTGAGAATGGCCGATGGATCGATCCATTAAAAGAACAGCGATTGCTTGGTATCGATAACTATCCGTTACAAACAGTCGAAGAGATGTGGCAAGCCGGGGTTCCGAAATATGGGGTAGAGGATAAAGACGGGAATCGACAAAATGAGAATGAAGCAGCCCAAATCAGTTATCTAATTGAGATGTATAATGACCCTTTCTACCCAGAATTTTTAGTTGATAAAGTAAAGGAATGCATTTTGCGTGTTGTTCAATTTATAGAAAAAGGGAATCGTGATGTAAATAAGATTCAAAGTAAACTTGATGAAATGACAATAGCCATTAATGATTTGGCAGATGAGTTTGGGCAAAATAATAGTGAAATAGAGACTGTTGCAAGGGAATCAATTGCTGCTACAGTAGAATCGGTCTTACAATATTATAAGATCGATATTGTTATTGAGGATGCCCTCAGAGAAAGAGAATGGTAGGAGATAATTGTACACAAAGACAAAAAGGGGGGTGTCCAGAAAGTCATTGAAACTGACTTCTGGACAGCCCCTTTTTGGTAGGATTTAACTCGATTAATGTCGAAGTATGGTGAGAAGCAGCGCTGCAGACAATGAACCCGGCCAAGAGATCGAGAGAATCTTATCATTAAAGGAGTAAGTATGAAGATGAATAGAGAGCCCATATTACCAATTAGACAAATAGGGGAAGACAATTGGGTTGAAAACCTGACATGCTTTCTTGAGGATCAGGATGTAGAAGTGATTTCATTAGAAACTGAAAATTTTCAAAAGACAGAGAAATATCTAGATTGGATAATTCCCTCACAAACGAAAGATTATTTCTTACATTTCGGTGGTATAGAAAGCTCTGATTTCATGTACAACCTTAAGAAAATGGATGAGTGGGAAGCATTGACAAATTCTATATGGGAATTTGTATCATTGTATTTTCAGCAAGATGAAACAGATAAATATATTGTTTTTGCTGAAAGTCCTAGCAATGATCCTATTTGCTTTAAAAGGGATACTGGGGAGATTTATTTATTTTCTCATGATCCGATTAAAAGGGCTAAAGTATTTAAAGATTTCAATGACTATTTATTAAATGAAATAATTGAAATTCAAAAATTGTACGCAGAAGTTACTTTTGATAGTTCTAAGGAAGAAATAGAGTATAAAAGAAACTTGTTGGATGGCGA
>NZ_MAIS01000235.1:0-1269 GCF_001680695.1 Paenibacillus sp. KS1
CCAAGAGTGAGTACAAGCTTAAAATATTTCGAGATATTTTAGTGTCGAACTCGTCTACTTCTTATCAATCAGATTTCAGGGAAACATTTTTAGATATGGTTACAAGATTAGACTTTATTGAACTAGAAATACTAAAAATGTTTGAACACACAGGAAGGTCTGGAAGTATGGATATTGAAGAAGGATGCGATGGTTGTGTGAGTATGTTAACAAGTGCATCTTATAAAGAAAGAATAATCGAAAGAATAAAAGTAGAATTCCCACATAATTCTACAATAGAAATATATGGGAAATATGAATTTTATATATGTGACCTAATCTCGAAATCTTTGCTTATAGATACTAAAACGGTAGGTAACACGAATATAGAATTAGGACGTGAAGGGCTTACAATACTATATATTACTGACTTTGGGAAAGAATTTATGAAGTTCATTAGAAGTGAATAAAACATATGTGGTAATTCGAGAAGACAGGACATCAGTTAAACATCAAATATACGCACGGTTTATTTGCACCTGGTCTGCAAGATGCAAATTACTTAGAAGTACAATCAGCAGATAACGTGCACTAGCTAAACATAGTAGCTATTTAATAAAGTGAGGGTTAGTGAATACAAGATCGTTATATGAAATCCTCGTAAAGGAATGATAATATGACAAGTTTCATATGGTGGAGATCACCAGAAGAAGCATATTCTAATCCATATGAATATGAATCGCAGGAGCAGTTCGCTAGAGAAGCCAAACATCTTCTTAAAGAAGTATTTAATTTCTTAATGAAAAGGAACAGAACTTACAAAAGAGACGATCGTTCACAAGAAAAAGCAATATGGATGTTGTTTGTGGATGGAATAGAAACATTAAGAGATTGTTTAAGTTTGCTAGTTACAAAAAAACATAGATTAGCAAGTAGACTATTTCGAGATGTGGTTGAAACAATGGATTTAGCTACATATTTTTCAGGAAACGACCAGGAGAAAGTCAATTACTTAAACAAATGGTATGACAATCAGGTTGTGCCGAATAGAATTTTTCGTAAACATATATCTGATACGGGTTTTAGTGAATTATCGAATGCATATAAAGAAATATATTCACAACTATCTAAATTAAATCATAGAACTTATCGTTCTTTAGCATACTCATATCTATTAGGAAGAGATGAAATGTTGGTCTATGAAGATGAGTTTGATAATAATGGTTTTTTGAAGTTACCACTTCCCATATCGATGTACTATCTCATAAGCCCCTTAATGATCTTGGACAC
>NZ_MAIS01000061.1:0-38206 GCF_001680695.1 Paenibacillus sp. KS1
CATCGGAGCGACAGGAGCGACAGGTGCAACTGGAGTAGGAGTAACAGGAGCAACAGGTACGACAGGTGCACAAGGTATTACCGGACCAACTGGTCCGGGAGTAGGAGCAACCGGACCGACTGGACCAACTGGGCCGACGGGAGCAATCGGAGCAACCGGGGCAACAGGTGCCACTGGTGCAGCCGGGATAACTGGTGCAACGGGTGAAACAGGAGTAACCGGAGCAACAGGTGCAACGGGAGCAACCGGAGTTGGAGTTACTGGAGTAACGGGTGCGACAGGGGCACAAGGTATAACCGGACCAACTGGGCCGACGGGAGCAACAGGTGTTACGGGAGCGACTGGAGAAACAGGAGCGACAGGAGCAACCGGAGTAGCCGGGGTAACCGGGGTAACCGGAGCCACAGGAGCAGGAGTTACCGGAGCAACTGGTCCAGCGGCACCATCTATTATTCCATTTGCGTCGTTCTTACCAATATTGCTAACGACTGGTTTCTGTGGAGTAGCGGGTATTGGTGGTCTCATTGGATTCGGCAACAGCGCACAAACTCCTTCGGTACTTGGAGCTACTATAGACCTTACCGGAGGACCTGGGATACCTTTAAATCTTGCATTTACAGTTCCATGTGGAGGAACCATTAAATGTATAGCTGCATACTTTAGTGTTACTTCAGGGCTCTGCTTAGACTGCTTGGGTGGGGTTAATCAAACGTTAACGATTCATGCTCAACTCTGGCAATCCACTGTGCCAGATAATATCTTTACACCAATAGCAGGAACGTTAGTAGATCTGCAGCCATCATTGACGGGAGTTATTACGTTAGGTGAACACGTAAATGGGTTGCTGTCGGGCTTGAATATCGTAGTTCCACCTCAAACTCGCTTGCTTTTGGTATTCTCCGTTACGACTACTGGATTGACAGAGCCAATTTCGATTGCAGGTTATGCAAGTGGAGGAGTCACTATCATTTCGAATTAACTGAGAGTCGAATATCCTTCCTGCTCTTTAGTTTGATACGAAAAAAAGGCAGCCGCTTGGGCCAACGATGCATCATCGTAAGACTCAAGGGCTGCCGCTCTATTTATAGCTGCATCTTATATTATAGGTTTGTATCGATATCTGCCCACATTTCCTCATCAACGTCAAGCTTAATCTGATGACGGAATACACGTTGTCCGTATTCCTTGCTCATGTACTGTTCAATAGCTTCCAGCAGATTGGACTCAATCAAGTATTGGGAGCGATCATGCACCCATACTTCAGCTGTGAATCCATGCTCTTCATCCCAGCACAGCTCAACATTTACATCTTCGGGTCGAACCTGCTTGCGCATCGCCATGTGAAGGCATACAGCATTAATGAGTTCGTCCATAGAGAGACGAAATTGCATTAATTCCACCGCCCAGGACCTGGTGTAGATGGGTTGCGTTTATTTCTGAACCTCTTCACAACCATCATAACAAGGCTGATGAGAAGGAATATTGCCATTACGTTGATCATAAGCCCAAGGATGTCTCCCAGGAATCCAAGATTGCCGAACATGCTGCCGAACAACATTCCAGCTAATCCACCAATCATTAAGCCTTTCATTAGGCCGCCGCCACTGAAAAATCCACGTTGCTGTGTCGGTGCTGTGCTTGATGTATTGCTCTTATTGGTGTTGTCTGTACGATTCACCTGATTCGTAGACTTGTTTGGAGCTGGCTTGTACTTCTGAACTCCAGAGCGGAATGAACCTCCGCGCTTGGCATCAGCCACGTCTATCACCGTCGGTGTTGTTACCGCGAAGATAAGGAAGAATGCCATAACGACCATGATCCATTTATTACGCATGAATTGCCTCCCTATTGATGTAATATTTGTTGACAAGTAATAATACGTGTTCGAGTAAAAAGAGGTTTCAAATAAATATTGAAATTGATACAATAAACGAAATTAAGTTCATTGCAACGAGGACTGTTTTTATAGTAGGAGGAACACGATGCGATATCCAGAAGCGTATATTGAATATTTGGCACATTTCCATGGGCCAAGAGACTGGTTCGAATGTCATGAAATTATGGAAGAGTATTGGAAGGAGGAGCCCTCTGCGGAACGGAAACGTCAGTGGCTTGCACTTGTACAAATTGCTGTAGGCCTCTATCACGAGCGCCGAGGTAATGTGGCAGGGACATTGAAAATGTTATCAAGTGCACTTGGACATGCGGAAGCGATCGACTGGGGGGCGCTTGGAATTAATGGTGAGACCCTGAAGCATGAATTGAAGGAACGGGTAGCATTACTCACAGATGAGAACAAGATGACAAACGCAGCTTCCACATACTCGGAGTGGAACTTTCCAATAGAAGATCAATATCTGCTTGAATTATGTATCCAATCTTGTGCGGATAAGGGATGGACTTGGTGTATGAATGGCAGTCAATCAATTGCAGCGGTTAGAGACAAGCACCTGCTGCGCGATCGGACAGACGTCATCGAAGCGAGGCAGCAAGCATTCAAGGCTAGAACCACCAATAGAAAGTCGACACGATCAGGAAAATAAGGATCCCGTCTGTAGATACCAAGATACGGACGGGAACCAGATGTTTATGAATCAGAATCCTCTTGTTCTAACATTTGAACAACCCAGCGGCACCATTCAATTTGGGCGGCAGCAAGAGAAATTGCACGATGAAGCAGGATATAGTCGCCGAAATGCTTGGATCGAATATGGCGATCTTCCTCAGAGATTCGATCAAGCAATTTCTCAAAATAAGCCGTTTTGGTCTCCAGTTGTTTCATTCGGGTTAGGAATAATGGAATCGTGATTTCTTTCTCGGTCATCCAAATGCACTTTGTTTTTAAGCTGAGCTCATCACGTGTCATTTGCTCCGCAGGAGGTTCGCCCAGCCAATCCAATACAACAGACTTCCCTTGTTCAGTAATGGAATAGACCTTCTTGTCGGGTTTGTCCCGCTGTTCAATTCGCACAAATTGAACCAAGCCCTCTCGTTCGAGCTTTGCCAATAACGGATAGATCTGGCTGTGCTTCGCTGGCCAAAACGGCTGGATACGGAGCATAAGATCATAACCAGAACAGGAATCGCTAGCTAGAAGGCCTAGCAATCCGTATGACAATGTATTCAGCAACCCTAACACCTCCTCTTTCTTTCAATGTACCCCTTCTGTCGTTTCTACTTCATTCAACTTGTAACCATAGCAAGAATGCAAATGATACAATCCCCATTATATGTAAGAATATACATAATATCAAGTGTGATTTGAAAGATCTCAGCAGTTATTATTTCCCTCATATCGGATGTGGATAGATCTCGTAAGTGGCATGGTTGCTTCGCATAGAGCATGAGGGTATGATGAGAGAGCAAGCATGATTAGGGAAACGGGGTTATTGTCAATGCGAACATCACAAAAAAATCAAAATCGAGACCGGGCTATACCGGTTATTATATTATCCGGCTTTTTAGGAACGGGTAAGACGACATTGTTGAAGCAGTGGCTGCAGTGGAGCACAGAAGAGAATTTAACACCTGCTGTCATTATGAATGAAGTTGGTGAAGTGAATTTGGACGGTCAGCAGCTTCCGCCTGAAGTGGCGATGAAGGAAATGCTCGGTGGCTGCATATGCTGTTCGTTCCGCGGCGACTTCAGCACCAAGCTGTATGAGCTTGTACAGGAAGAACAGCCGGATGTCATCTATGTGGAATGTACGGGAATAGCAGAGCCGATGGAACTGGTCGAGTCTATTACCGAAGTTTCTCTATATTCAGATATTGTGTTGACTAACATCGTGACGGTTGTCGATGCCAAACATCTGGGAGACCTGCTAGATGATGAGACCGCCCTCCAGAAAGCGAACCGCAAGATGATGCGATTGCTGGAAGAACAGGTACGAGCGGCAAACACAATCCTATTAAATAAATCTGATTTGGCAACAGCTGAACAGCTCGATAAAGTACAGCAGCATGTGAAGCAATGGAATGCACACGCTAGCCTTGTCATTACTGATCATGCCGTCGTCGAACGAGAGCTGTGGATTCAGAGCTGTGTACATGCAGGAGGATCGTTATTGCTTGTTGAAGATGATGTGCAATCCAGCGAAAATACGAATAATACACATGCGCAGCATGGTCATGATCATCTCCATGTGGAGCATGCGAAGAAGGATTCACACCATCATTCTCATTCACATGCTCATGATTTCGTCACAGCGTGGACGCATCCATTGTCTGAGCCGATGGACAGTGAACGATTTGAAAATTGGCTGTCCACGCTGCCTTCAAATGTGTATCGTGCTAAAGGGATTGTAAGCTTTACTGATACGACGAAGCGTTATATGTTCCAATTTGCATATCGTCAATCTGAATTTATTCCGATAGTGCCTCAAGGCGAGGTGAAGGATGTGCTTGTCGTTATCGGTGAGCATTTGGATACGGGATTGCTTCAGCGAACTTTTGAAGAGGCCGTGTACAAGGCTTAGGTGTTTGTTGTTGAGTAGATGATTACATCTTAACATGGAGATCGTACAAGGATGAGCCAAATCGACTTTCATCATAATTTTAATCAATTTTTTGACGGACTTGAAATAAAGCGAATGGATTCGAACCGCAACGAACAATTACTGCTCCCTTCACATATAGGTGAGGGGACGATTCGAAGATTTATTCCGCGCACCGATATTGAAGTTATTGTCTCGAATTATACGATGAACCGTGAGCGAACCATATCGCTGCAAACGGAGGCAGCGATGGTTGAACTGCAGTATTGCTTGCAGGGGACTAGGGGAGTGAGCATAGCTGGTGAGCGAAATGAAATCATCCCAGGAATATGCTCCCTGCAATTGATTAAACAAGCAGATGCGAGGTTTGAGTTTACTGGCAATACGACGTACCATATGGTCAGCATTGGTATCCCAATTCACACCTTTCATCATTTTATGGAGGAAGGTGATGGGACGAGAAGGGTGGATTTCTCGCAGCTACTTGGCAGCCAAGATTATGGGTGTGAATATGAACGAATTACGCCTGCTTCTACCTTACGTTTGCATCAACTGCTTGAAGCATCCTTGATGTCCAGTACTCGAAATATTGAATTGGAATGCCGTGCTATGGAGTTATTAGAAGAAGCCTTCCAACTGTTCTTCTCGAATCCCAGAACATCTCATACGAAGAAGATGAGTAGAACGGATATGCAGAAGGTTAAGCAGGCAAGAGAAATTATGGTGCAGCAAATGTCAGATCCGCCCTCATTGCTGGAGTTGTCTCGCATGGTGGGCTTGAATGATTTCAAGCTGAAAAAGAGCTTTAAAGAAATGTACGGAGCAACTGTATTCGGCTATTTACGAGAGAAGCGGCTGGAGAGAGCACTGTTTCTGCTGCAGCAGGGCAAGCTGAATGTGACGGAGGCCGCTTATGAAGTGGGTTACTCGAATGCCAGTTATTTCTCGGAAGCTTTCCGCCGCAAATATGGTGTGAATCCTGGAAGCTTAGTCCGTCAATCAGAACGAATATAACATCTTTACTACAAACATGTCTCTGTATACAGTAATGCAGAATGACCTCATTTCCTAATAATTTGATAATCTTGTAGACCGCTCTTGTGAGTGGTCTTTTTTTGATGGACGACACCGCAAACACGAACACGCAGTATGGTACCGTTCAGAGATCGAACAAGGCTCTGTGTCTCTTACAAGGGGAGGACGTAGAGCCTTGCTGCATTCGAAATGATATTTAGGATTTGGACGCTGCTCGATACTTGTCTAAGAATTCCTTTACCTTCTCAGGATCTGCCTTCAGTTCATTCCCGGTCTTTACGATTGGGCTGACCGTCGAGGCTGCCTTGAAGATATGGTTATTGTAGAATTTCAAGAAGTCTTCTTGGTTGATAGAGTATAGAACTGCTTTTCGCAGGTCTGCACTCTTGGCTACTTCTCGATTCGCTGTGTTGAAGAGCAGGTAAGATACTGCATTGCTCTCAATGCTTTGTAAGGACAGCTTGCTGTCATTTTTCACAAGGTCAAATTTTGTTTCAGGCACTCCATAGTTGACATAGATTTCACCGCTTCGAAGTGCGGCCAATTGGCTGTCAGCATCCTTTATGAAGCGCAGAATGACTTTATTGATTTTCGGTTCATGCTTTGTGCCTCTCAAGTAACCCGGATTTTTGTATAGAATCGCTTCATAATCATTTTTATAGGACAAGATATATGGTCCGCTCGTAACCAGTACGTTATTGTATTTGTTACCTTCCGTAACTGTATTCTGATCTCCATATGGAATGTCCTTGTTAACATCGAACTTCGCTACATCGTATGTATTGATGCGCTCTACCTGCTGCTTCGATACGATTCCTGCCGACTGATGGGCCAAATAATTTAATACTTGAGGGAAAGGTTCAGTTGTTGTCAATTTGATAACTTGATATTTGCCGGTCTTGCTGTCCGCGTCATTTTTATTCGTGACAAGTGAGGAAATCTTGTTTTCAAGTCCTTGCTCTAGCACAGTCTTAATTGTGTCACTGCCTCCTGAGAGCTTCGCCGTTTCCAGCTCCTTCAGATCTGAGACAATCTCAACGGACTTAATATGCTCATGCAGGCTGTACGTGCGATGATCGGGAACAGAGTTCTTATCCTTTGCCCGATTCAGGGAAAATACAACATCGTCAGCTCCAACGCGCTCGCCGGTATCAACAGCAAGCTTGTTCTCAATTTTGGTAAAATGGATATCATCTCTCAAAATAAAGTAATAATCCGAGTTGCCTTCAGCAATTGCGTGATTGTAGGACAAGGAACCGTCTGAAGTGATGCGGTCATCATCGGTCAGATTAATGAGACGTACATACATATTCGTATTGATCATGTTGATCGATCCATCATTGCCTTTAATCGGATCAAGGGAGGTCAGCGTTGAAGATCCTTGCGCCAAAATGAGAGGAGTTGCTTGACGCTTGGAAGTATCCTTAAAGTCTACATCCTCCCAGGCAAAGGAACGAGACTTGGACAATCTCACGGAATCTCCATTCAGCAGGTCTTTATTGTAAGCTTGGCTCTTTAACGAAATATATAAGGGCACAATATAAGCTTGATCAAACACGAGCCGCTGCTCCAATTGCTTGTAGGTCTCGATAAACTCGGCAGGGGTCTGTGAGGCCGCTTTGTCGATCAGTGCATCGATTTCCGGATCAGCGAGGATACTGTAGTCTCCGCCTGATTTGAACAGGGAACGTACGGCATAATCGGGATTTCCCGTTACGGTGGTCCAGCCTGACAGTGCGATATCATAGTTGCCAGCTTCCTTCTGAGCCTTGAAGCTGCCGTAATCCGGCTGCAAGTTCAACTTCACGTTGAAGCCATTTTTGGTTAGTTGATCACGAATGATGTTAAGATCGGATTCGCCAGTGCTCATGCCCAGCAGTTCGATGGTCACTGGTGATCCCGTTTCTGTTTGCGGCTTATTTTCATCGCTTTTGGCAGGCTCTTTGCCAACTGTAGCGGATTTCGTACTTAGCGAGCATCCGCTTACTAACAAGAGTATAGACAATAGTAAGATGAAGAACTTGCTTTTGGATAGCATGTAAGTTCCCTCCCATAATCTCTTATTTGTGATTCTGACTTCTTTGTTCGTGAGCGTATTTTGCAGCATGACTTGTGGCCATTTTTTCCTGTGTTAGGCTAAGTGATCGCATTCCCTCAGTGCATTTTCGGATCAAGTGCATCCCGTATTCCATCGCCAAGGAAGTTAAAGGACAACACAAGTGCGATGATAGCAATGCCTGGGTAGATAGCGAGATAAGAATGTGATTCAAGATAAGTGCTGCCAAGCTTCAAAATGTTGCCCCATTCTGGGATATGCGGCTCAACGCCAAGTCCTAAATAACTTAAGCTGCTTGTTGAAATAACCGCGCCACCGATTGTAAGTGTCGACTTCACAATCATCGGGGCAAGTGAATTCGGTACAATATGCTGGAATATAATTGCCAATTTCCGTTGACCGAGGGCCCTAGCTGCTTCTACGTATTCATATGTAGCTACGACCATGACGCTAGCTCTCATCGTGCGGGCATAGCTTGGAATTGATCCGATGCTTAGTGCAGCAATGAGATTGATCGTGTTGGCGCCGAATGCCGCGATGATAGCGATAGCAAGCAATATCCCCGGAATAGCGTAGAGCACATCGAGCAGCCGCATAATGATATTGTCCGTCCGGCGTCCATAGAAGCCGGAGATGGCGCCGAGCACACCGCCCACAATGACAGGGATTGCTGTAGAAATGATTCCGACAATGAGTGAGATACGAGCTCCAAATATAATTCTCGAAAATAGGCATCTGCCAAAGTTGTCGGTGCCGAGCGGGTAGGTGAGGCTCGGTGTTTGCAGAATCGCACTGTAATCATTCTCCACAGCGATGCTGTAATCGAAGGTGAAGAAGCTGCAAATCGAGATCGAGAACAAGAAGAGGATAAAGAATAACCCTGACATGGCTGCTGCATTCCGAGTTATTCGTTCCCATACTTCCCTCCACTTCGCACCAGTCTCATCATACGGATTGTTCAGTAGCAGCATGACTCCAAGCAGCAGAGCGAATATATTCCCGGTAATCGCTGTGAACAGGAGTAGAATCGCAACGATCCGTATCCATGGCTGTATTCGGTTCTGTTTAATGCCGCAAGCTATTAGAATGAGGATTATGAGTTGGAAAGTGGCGATCACGAGCAGGATCAGCATCGCCGCTGGGAACGTATCGGCCACATAGGGCTTAAATAGATTTAGAGCAGAGACGCCGATAACAAAGAGCTGTGTCAGCAGCATGTATACAGCTAAGGAATAATGCAGCGAAGCTCTGCTTTTCAACAAATGAAGGGAGGCGGCTGCAATAAATACATTCCCAGTGAGAAGGCTTAGTAATAACAGATAACCCACAGATCGCGTAGAGGTTCTGATGTCGCCGCTTCTGCTGATATCATGCTTAATCTTGATCGTGACACCCAACTGAAGCAAGGTGAAGAAGATATATAGGACAGCAGCGGTGAATACATAATGCCGTACAGCTTGATTTGTTACATCATAACTGTTCACCAGCAGGAGTAGAGACAATAAGGATGATACGATGGTCGCGAAGCTGGCGTACTTGTATTCTCTATTTGTTTTCAGTCGGTTTGTGTTATCGCATCGTTTGTCTAGTGATTTTTTCATGATTCACCTGCTTTAGTATTGTTTCATCTTGGTACGAATCCGTGGGTCAATGAAGGCGTACATAATATCCACCGCTAAATTGACCAGTGATATCGTAATCGCCGTGTAGACAACACCTCCCATAATGGCAGGAATATCTGGAATGAACTGCTTATCGATGATATAACTGCCGATACCGCTAATATTGAACACCTTTTCAGTAACTGCAGCTCCTCCAAGCATTGCTCCAAATTGCAATCCCACGACCGTAAGAATCGGAATGAGGGCATTTCTTACAGCATGCCGGAGCAGTACCTGCCGATTGTGCAGCCCCTTCGCTCTAGCAGTTACTATGTAGTCCTCATGAATCACCTCAAGAGTAGAAGCGCGGGTCATGCGGGCAACGGATGCTGTCAATCCTGTTCCAAGTACAATGACCGGCATAATGACAGACAGCCAATTATTCGGATTATAGGTAGCAGGCAGCCATTTCAGATGAATGGAGAAGTTAAGAATGAAGATCAGTCCCTGCCAAAAGTTGGGTATTGATAAACCGAGCAATGCGATGAAGATGAACGTATAATCGAACAATGTATTTGGTCGTGTTGCAGAAATGATGCCGATCGGCAGTGCAATGAGGAGAGCAAGTGCAAGTGAAATAATTGTTAGCGTTAACGTAATTGGAAATTTGGCTGCGATGGCAGTTGATACTTCTTCGTTGCCTGCAAATGAACTGCCTAAATCAAATGTGGCGATGCCTCTTAACGTGTTCCAGAGTTGAACGAAAAAGGGTTGATCCAAACCGTGCATCTTATTGAACGCCTCGATCTGCTCCACTGTTGCCGTTTCTCCCAAAATATTAACTGCGGGATGGAATGGGGACAGCTTCAATATGGTGAATACGACAATAGAGACCCCGATAATTACAAGCAGGCTCATCATCAATCGTTCAAATATGTATTTGAGATATGCGTTGTAATACAAGAGCACAAGCAGATACATCGGAAATCCGGGAAGTAAGGTCAAGATGATAAACAGCGGGTGTCGAAGCAAGGCTTGAAAGGTGTCAGAGTACGTAGTGTGTCTATGGAGTCGTTGGTCAAGCTGCTTAATTGTATGTTCATGTACGGCTTGGCGGAATTGTTCTTCAGTCAACTTATGAACCTGGCGATTGAACTGGAGATTGTCTATGTTCTCACCGAAGAAGCGATGCTTGCAGCGCAGTTGATCCTCGAAGTCGGCTTGAAGCTTCTCTTTGTAACCAGAAGCGAGGAGTTCCTGCGTGACCAAATCTCGTGTCGCTTGGACGTTATCATCCCTTCGTCTAACCTGATAGATAATGTATGCCGCAAGGTGGACAGGCAAGCCGAGCAGTATGGCAAGACGTGCATTGATTGGGTTCAGGCTCAATTTTGTATAGTTGTGGCTGATTGTCTCTGTCCATTTTGGAAGCCTAGGCGCTTCAGTATATTCCATTTGCATGTAGTATAAGCACCTCCTTCACTTTTAAATTGTATAATTCCGATGGATATAGTATATTTTATTTCAAGGTTTTGTCAAGAACTGTTAGCAAACCTATTCATCACTATGATAGACGGGAGAGCGGGCATGGAGCATATCCTTCAAGTTCAGGATTTATCGGTAGCATTTCAGAATCGGGAGCAAGAGATTCATGCGGTTCGAGGCGTAAGCTTCGTGGTCAACCCAGGCGAGACACTCGGAATTGTGGGCGAATCAGGGAGTGGCAAGAGCATTACTGCACGATCCATCATGCGCCTGCTGCCTTCGTCGATAGCATCAAAGCAGAGTGGTACGATTATTTTCTTAGGTGAGGACGTGGCGCTTTATTCAGAGTCCGACATGGAGAATGTTCGTGGACGTCACATCGGTATGATTTTTCAAGATCCGATGACTTCGTTGAATCCAACGATGAGCATTGGAAGTCAAATTGCAGAGAGCTTGATCAAGCATCAGGATATGACAGCTGCACAGGCAAAGGCGGAAGCGATCAACATGTTGAAGATGGTTGGGATCCGCAATAGTGAAGTGCGTTATTCTCACTATCCTCATGAATGCTCAGGCGGCATGCGTCAAAGAGTGATGATCGCTATCGCCCTTGCCTGCAGGCCGGCACTCCTTATTGCAGATGAACCGACAACTGCACTGGATGTAACAATTCAGGCGCAGATCTTGAGTGTCATGAAGCATATGCAGAGAGAATTTGGTACTTCAATCATTCTCATTACGCATGATCTTGGTGTCGTAGCAGGGATGTGTGATCGTGTGCTCGTCATGAAGGAAGGAGAGATTGTGGAGGAAGGCTCGACCGTAGAACTATTCGCCAATCCACAACATCCATATACGCTAAAATTATTGAACGCGCTTCCCCGATTACATGAGAAGAAGGTGAAGTCTGCCCCATTCGTTCGTCCTCGGTCAACTGATCAACATCCATTGCTGGAGGTTCGTTCCCTGAAGCAGCATTTTGATTTGGGCAAAGGGAATATTGTTAAGGCAGTTAACGATATCAGCTTCTATATTCAAGAGGGGGAGACGCTTGGCATGGTGGGAGAATCCGGCTGCGGCAAATCAACGACAGGAAGAGCGATATTGCGTCTGCATGAGCCAACTGGTGGTGATGTGCTGTATCAGGGCATGTCGGTAAACCGATTGTCAGCACAGGAGATGAAAATCGTTCGCAGGCATATGCAAATGATCTTTCAGGATCCGTACGCGTCATTGAATCCGAGATGGAAGGTTATCGATCTGATCGGTGAAGCGCTGGATGTTCACCGATTGGTCTCAAGCAAGCAAGAGCGGAAGAAGCGGGTAGAGGAGCTGCTCGATATGGTTGGGCTAGAGCCATCCCATGCTATGCGTTATCCGCATGAATTCTCTGGAGGGCAGCGTCAGCGCATCGGAATCGCTAGAGCGCTTGCGGTAGAACCGAAATTCATTGTGTGTGACGAACCACTACCAGCGCTTGATGTATCGATACAAGCCCAAATTGTGCAGCTGATGCAGGAGCTTCAGCAAAGTCTTGGCTTAACCTACTTGTTCATTGCACATGACCTGTCTATGGTCAAGCATATTAGTGATCGGGTAGCTGTGATGTATCGCGGCAAAATCGTAGAGTTGGCAGAAAGCGAAGCATTGTATTCGAACCCGCAGCATGCGTATACGAAGTCATTATTAGCCGCAATTCCTGTACCAGATCCGCAGATCGAAATGCGGAAGCCACGTGCATTCATGGAAGAATTGGGGGAATGCGATCCGTATCAGCTGGAGCGTTCCCGATTGGTCGAGGTTGCCTCGGGTCACTGGGTGTCCATTCTTTCGTAGGTCAAGCATATATGGGATATTTGACAATAATAACAAAAAAGCTCCTGTATCAGAACGCAAGTTGGTTCTGGTACAGGAGCTTTGCCCGTGTCTATGTAACGGGATTATCGAGTAGCTGAGGGCGAATGCTGCCCATGCCCTGGTTCGGTATCCTTATCTTCCAAGAAGCGATATCCGTCTGCAACCCATTCCAATGCCCCCGTATCTGGATGGATGACCATGCCATGCACAGGTACGTCAGAAGGAAGAAGCGGGTGCTTGCGCAGCACTTGTACGCTGTTCATTACCCCTTCATGGACATCATTGAAGCCTCGCAGCCAGTGGTGCAGCTTAATGCCGGAGTTCGTCAGCGTATCCAGAACAACATCTTCAACGCCGCGCTTTTTGGCCTTGTCGATAATTTGTTGAGAGTTCAAGCCAGTCATCCCGCAGCCATAGTGTCCGATAACGATAACCTCATCGGCTTCCAGTTCATAAATAGCGACAAGCACACTGCGCACAACACTTCCGAATGGCTGTGAAATGATTGCACCTGCGTTTTTAATAATTTTTACGTCGCCATTTCGCAAATTCATTGCTTTTGGAAGGAAGCTCGACGAGTCGAGTATCCATGCATGTGATAATGACCATTTTCTTGTCGGGGAATTTGTCAGTCAAGTACTGTTCATATTCGCGTTTCTCGACGAATTCACGGTTGAAATCTAAAATGTTGGACATGTTGGACATGTTTTTCCCTCCCTTGCATGTTGACGCTTCATTTGTTGTCACGTCGATCCTTGCATGCGACATGTGTTGAATAAATTTGTTGTGCACTGCTCAGCTTGTAAAAGCCGCCTGTCCCCGATTCATCAAGGTTCAATTTCTCATCAAAGAACACCATGTGATGCCGGTTCATGTAGATGTCAAGCGGGGCATTGCTTTGCAGCTGCACGTCATCTGCGTCAGCCTGCAGGGCGATCCATATGGCGGGCACGCCGTTGACGGCGCAGCCGCAGCCTTCCGTATCGTGTACAAGCTTGATAATTCCGCCATCTGCGGAGCTGAGACGCTGCTTGAGCTGCTCTTCGGCAGCTGCAGTCACTTGAATCCAAATTGACATCGAATCTGCTCCTTTATGGCTTGACATGTTCGAGTAAGTGTACAAATAGCAATGTAACAATGATTCCAAAATACGAATCGTTATTCACAATCGCTTTCGAATGTTGATTATATCGTTTTCACCGCGTATCATCAAGAAGGAAGACTATACATAATTCGAGGTGAAATAGGCATGAATGCGCAAAATGAGGCAATCTTGCAGAAATTTCGGGATATAACAACGAAACTGAAAAGTTATGGTGAAGCATTAAGCATTTTGCATTGGGATCTGCGCACAGGTGCTCCGCGCAAGGGGGCTGAACAGCGTTCTAAAACAATCGGAGCATTGTCCGAGGATATGTTCAAGCTGTCCGTATCGGATGAGATGGGCGAATGTTTGGATGCATTGGAGCAGGCTGATGTATTCGGCGAACTGTCCGATGCAGATCGTAAAATGGTTACAGATGCGCGTAAGGAATACAACCGCAGCCGCAAAATTCCTCCCAAGCTGTATCAAGAATATGTCGTATTAACCTCGCATGCAGAGACGATGTGGGAGGAAGCGAAGGAAAAGGCTGATTTTGAAATGTTCGCTCCGTATTTGCGTGACATCGTAGCGAAGACGCAGCAATTGATCGATTATTGGGGCGTGAAGGACACGCGCTATGACACGCTGCTTGATATGTATGAGCCAGGGATGACGGTGGAGAAGCTGGATGCCATCTTTGGTAAACTGAAAGAAGGCCTTGTTCCGCTTGTACATGCTGTACAGGAGAAAGATGAACAGCCAGCGTATGAGTTCTTGCATCGTGATTACGCAATTGAGCAGCAGAAGGAAATCAGCCTGTATTTGCTGAAGGAAATGGGCTACGACTTCGAGGCTGGACGCTTGGATGAGAGCGTTCACCCATTTATGATCGGGTTGAACTCAGGCGATGTTCGTATTACGACGCATTATAAGAAGGATGATGCGGCGAGTGCGATATTCAGTTCTTTGCACGAAGGTGGCCATGCCTTGTATGAGCAGAACATTACTAAGGAATTCGATGGCACTCCATTGTCAACCGGAACATCGATGGGCATTCACGAATCGCAATCCCGATTCTGGGAGAACATGATCGGCCGCAGCCGTCCGTTCTGGAATCGTTACTACGGGGAATTGCAGCGTCTGTTCCCAGAGCAATTGAACGAAGTGGATGTTGATACCTTCTACCGTGCAATTAACCGGGTAGAACCTTCCTTAATCCGTACGGATGCAGATGAAGTGACGTACAATTTGCATATCATTATCCGTTATGAGATCGAGAAGATGCTGTTCAATGAGAATCTGCCTGTTGAGGAGCTTCCTCGCGTGTGGAATGAGAAATATGAGTCTTATTTGGGCGTGCGTCCGAGCCATGCTGGAGAAGGGGTCTTGCAGGATGTGCACTGGTCAGGCGGCGGATTCGGCTACTTCCCATCGTATTCCCTTGGCAACATGTATGCCGCTCAAATGATGCATACGATGGAAAGCGCGCTTCCTAACTTAGAGACCCTCGTTGAAAATGGCCAGTTGGAGCCAATTAAGCAATGGTTGACGGAACAAGTGTATCAATACGGGAAGCTTTTGACTCCATCCGAGATCATTATGAAGGTAACGGGAGAGGCATTGAACCCGCAATATCTGGTCGATTATTTGACGAAGAAGACGAATGAAGTTTACGGCATGTAACCGAATCAATTTTGAATGTAGAACGCAGTCCCGGGTGGGGCTGCGTTTTTTTATGATTTATACTACTCATTCGGCGGCAGGGAGCACCTCAATCGCAACGATGGAGGATAAGCTTTTTTCAAGCGTTTCCATTTGATTAGGGTCGGGCGAATAACCATTTCAGTAATGGATGCATACAATGCAATAACCGAACAACAGGGCAGGTTCAATTAGGTAAGAGTTTACGCGATTATGGGTCGAGCAGATTGACTCAGAAGAGTACGAACAGGTTCCATGGTATACCCATTCCAGATAAGGAGGACAGATATCGGATGAGACACAAGTGGCGAATAGGTACCTTGGCCATCGTAGTTTTTGCTGTGCTGGTGCTTAGTGCATGTGGTTCAAGCAGTGATTTAGTGAAGATCAAGGTAGGAGAAGTGACGCGCTCTGTATTCTATGCCCCTGAGTATGTGGCGCTTGGCAAGGGATTCTTCAAGGAGGAAGGACTGGACGTTGATCTACAGACGACTTCTGGCGGAGATAAGACAATGACAGCGCTGCTCTCAGGGGGAATTGATGTAGCGCTTGTTGGCTCAGAGACGTCCATCTATGTTGCACAGCAGGGGGCTGAGGATCCGGTTATTAATTTTGCGCAGCTCACGCAAACAGATGGCACGTTCCTCGTTGCCCGTGAGAAGAAGGACGGCTTCGATTGGGATCAACTGAAGGGAAGTACATTCCTCGGACAGCGCAAGGGCGGAATGCCTCAGATGGCAGGGGAATTTACGCTGAAGAAGCATGGCATTGATCCACACAAAGACCTGCAGCTCATTCAGAATATTGATTTCGCCAATATTGCGTCAGCATTCGCTTCAGGGACTGGCGAATATGTACAGCTATTCGAGCCGCAGGCTTCTATTTTTGAGAAAGAAGGCAAGGGGGTTGTTGTCGCCTCATTCGGTGTAGAGAGCGGCAAGCTTCCTTATACGGCCTTCATGTCTAAGCAAAGCTATATCTCTAAGAACAAGGATGCTGTACAGAAGTTCACGAATGCGATCTATAAAGCGCAGCAATGGGTAGAGAAGCAGTCCGCTGAAGAGATTACCGATGTTATTCTGCCATTCTTCAAGGATGCTGACCGGGATATTGTCGCAAGTGCGGTTAAGCGGTATAAGGAACAACAATCGTATGCCGCAGATCCAGTCCTGGATGAGCAGGAATGGAACAATCTGCTGGATGTGCTAGATTCGGCAGGGGAGTTGAAATCTCGTGTACATCACGAGCAGATCGTTACGAATGAATTTGCCGAGAAAGCGATAAAGCTGGTGAAATGACGGATGCCTATAACGCTCATTCGAAGGGAGGCGCCTCAATGATACCTGCAGTAGAGCTATCCCGTGTGACTCATGTCTATGTGACAGATCGAGAAGCGAAGCTGGCAGTAAATGAACTAACCGCTTCCATCATGCCGGGCGAGTTCGTTAGTCTGGTTGGGCCGAGCGGCTGTGGCAAGACGACAATACTATCCATTATCGCTGGCCTGATGAAGCCAACCTACGGATATGTAAATGTATTTGGTCAGCGAGTGAGCGGTACCTCATCTCATGTCGGCTATATGCTTCAACAGGACTATCTCTTCCCTTGGAGATCGATTCTTGACAATGCATGCATGGGGCTGGAACTGACAAAACAGTTAACCCCTGAGATGAAGGAGAGAGTTGTTCAGCTGCTTAACGGAATGGGACTCGAAGGGACAGAGAAGCTGTATCCTCATCAACTGTCCGGCGGAATGAGGCAGCGTGTTGCACTGGTCAGGACGCTTGCGACGGAACCGGAGCTTATGCTGCTGGATGAACCCTTCTCTGCCTTGGATTACCAGACGAAGCTGCAATTGGAGGATTTGGTCGTGGAAACTTTGCGTCTACGAAATAAGACGGCCATTCTCGTTACCCACGATCTGTCAGAGGCAATAGCCGTTAGTGATCGGGTGATTGTGTTGAACCGTGATCCAGGCAGCATTCGGCGAACATTCGTCATACCAGAGTCAATCCGCAACTCCCAACCCTTCTATGCACGTGAGCAGGAAGGATTCAATGATCTGTTCCATGACTTGTGGAAGGAACTTGAGGCGTCAGATCGGAGGGAAAGCAATGAGCCGACATTTGGATCTTGATGATTCACCGCCCATACCCCATCCCTCAGATAATACGAAGGAGCTAGTAGCATCGACCTATGCGCAATATCGCGCACGCAGACGTGCACTGTCAACATCAGTTACGGTGACACAGCTAATCATTCTAATCTCCTGTATAGCGCTCTGGGAGCTAGCAGGCCGACTGAAGTGGATCGATGTTCTGTTATTCAGTTATCCGAGCAAGGTAGGCGCGCAAATTGTGCAGGATGTCATGAACGGTTCCATTTGGCCCCATTTAGGGATGACAGTAGGTGAGACGATTGTAGGCTTTGTACTCGGTACTGTTTTCGGCACTCTGCTTGCCGTGCTCATTTGGTGGTCAGAATTTCTTGCGCGAGTGCTCGATCCGTATATGGTTGTCTTCAACAGCATGCCGAAAGTTGCGCTTGGCCCCTTGTTCATCGTTGGGTTTGGAGCGGGATTTACAGCCATTGTGGCTACCACTTTATCCATCACCGTAATCATTACAACCATTGTTGTGTACAATAGCTTTCGGGAAGTCGATCCAAATTACATCAAGGTTGTCCGTGTATTTGGGGGCGGGAAGCGGACGATATTTCGCAAGGTCGTTCTGCCGGCCTCATTTCCTGCGATCGTGTCCACGCTGAAGGTGAATGTCGGGCTTGCATGGGTAGGTGTAATTGTTGGTGAATTTCTTGTATCCAAGGTAGGGCTTGGATATTTGATTATATATGGATTTCAAGTGTTTAATTTTACACTGGTTATGTCATCGCTTGTCATTATCGCAATTGTGGCTACACTAATGTATAAAGCAGTTGCGTTCGTAGAGCGGAAAATCGTGAATCGTACGTAATCCGTATATGTTCTCGTGGTTTGCCGAAGTGTATATGGAGTGACAGGGGAATGCCAATGAATGGCATTCCTCTTTTTTTGCAACACGTCATCCGAGTCGATATAATGAACATGTATCATAAGAAGATAACATTACATAAGGGTCTCATTGAAGGAGCGTACTCGCACATGGTGTTCGGATTTGTTGGTATTCGTGTCATTAAGACAGCGATCGCGTCAATATTGGCGATAATCGTTGCTAACCTTGCAGGAGCAGTGAATCCGCTAGGAGCGGGCTTGCTAGCTATATTAGGAGTGGATGTTACCCGCAAGCGCAGCATAAAGACCGTGTCGGCGCGATTTCTGGCATCGGTTGTCGGCTTGCTGCTAGCTTCATTATTGTTCGGGCTTCTCGGTTTCGAGCTATGGGTGCTGGCTTTATACATATTAGTTGCATTCCCGATTATCGCTAAGCTTAATTTCAAGGAAGGAATCGTAACAAGCTCAGTTGTTGTGTTCCATATCTATGGCGCAGGAACCTTAACGCTGCATGGCGTGTTGAACGAAGTGCTTCTGCTGGCCATTGGACTTGGTGCAGCCAGTGCCGTCAATCTGGTGTATATGCCGAATGAAGAGGATAAGCTTGTCCGAATTAAGAAGGAAGTCGATGCTTACTTTTCCCTGATTTTCACACAAATTAGCTCCAATCTGAGGGATACAACCTATGTATGGGATGGACATGAAATTATTGATGCGGATGAAAAAGTAAATGAAGGAATCTTTATTGCCTCGAAGGCATTGGAGAATCGACTCATGCGTACGGATGATATTCATGCCGATGAGCAGTGGCTGCTTTATTTCTACATGCGCAAGGCACAGCTGGAAAATGTGCAGGGAATCCTTCAGCTGCTCTCTCAAGTGTATCAATCGTTCCCTCAGTGCTATTTAGTAGCAGATGTGTTTGATCAATTGAGCGAGGATGTGAAGGAGCCGCATTATACGGGCAAGACAGAACAGCTTCTGAATGATTTGGACGAGGTCTTCCGTCAAATGGATTTGCCTGTTACACGTGGAGAATTTGAAGTGCGCGCAGCCGTCTTGCAAGTAATTCGCGAGCTTCAACAATATTTGAAGATAGCGAAAAGAGATAAGAAACAACTTCGACTTGGCGTGTAACCCGCGCCAGGCCAGCATATGTTGACTCTCAAAAAATGCGTCCACTCTTAAAAAATTGTTGTCACCCTAGACGACTGTCCTGCATACACTTTAATTGAATGATTGTATGGAGGAGGTCCACAGGATGGCAAACACAGAAAAACACCACTGCCGGGAAATCATCACGAAAGCAGTCTGCGGCAAAGGTCGTAAGTTCTCTGTCGTCACACATACCGTCTCTCCGCCTAATCATCCGACAAGCATATTGGGGGCTTGGATCATAAACCATCAATATGAATCGGTGCGGGCAGGAGACGGCATTGAAGTAATTGGTACTTACGATATCAACATCTGGTATTCATACGACAACAATTCCCAAACTGACGTTGCGAAAGAAACGGTGTCGTATGTAGATCTCGTTCCGTTGTCGTATGTTGATCCGAAGCATCGTTCTTCCACTGTTGAGGTATCTGCGGAAGCAGTTCAAGAACCGAACTGCGTTGAAGCGAGTGTATCTTCGCATGGACGCGGTGTGACTATTCGTGTTGAGCGGGAATTCGTGGTGGAAATGGTTGCAGAGACAAAGGTATGTGTTCTCGTTTGTAAGGACGGGTGCAATGATTTCGAAGACAAGGATTTTGACTTTAGTGTTCAGGATGAGAGCTTCGACGACTTGGAACCGGACTTGACGGATGAGGAGTTGTAATCATCGCCGCAGGCCCTGACCGCTTGCGGCGGTTTCTCATTTCCTATTGAGGATACTCTCAACCAACATGCGCATGGTGGGTGAGCCGCTGCAGAACCTGTGCTTACAAACTTGATGATATACCCACAGGATATGCAGCAAAGGAAAGATTGTAGAGGGCGGGAGCCCTCCTTTTTTTTGGATTCGTAACAAAAATTCAGGTAATGTTGTTGGTTGGCCTCATAGCTGCAACGGGATTCTAATCAGGATGTAATCATATATGCTGGATGCGAAGGGGGAGGCGACGTTGAGCCGAGACCTTGCTTGTGAAGATAGCGTGGTTGTCATAACGGATGACTGGGAATCCGCCAACATGTGGAAGCAGTATAAAGTAAAGGCGGTCTCCAATTCCAAATATATGCGAGCCGGAGCTAGGTCAATTGCTGTTCAGGAGCATGGGAAATTAATCGTATGGTGGAAACGCAGTATGGCACAGCGGAATCGGGAGAATGCGGAGAGAGTAGTGCATCGTCAGGAGGACGAGGGCACAATCGTACTCAATCGCTATGCTGCGAGTTGGCGCTCAAGCACCATGCGTGAACGCTTGAAGCTATGGGGGTTGCCTGTGGCCGAATGGGCTACGTGGGCAGATGAATTGCCGCCGAATTCGGGCCAGCATTACGTTCGTTCTATATGCTTCTGGGTCAATGGCTGTCGTATCGTTGCTGCCGCACAGAGTTCAACTCCTCCGCAGGGTCTTCCCATGTATCGTGCGCTTGATGATTGGTCCAAGCCGCCATATCGCCGGCTTGCCCGGCTGGCTCTGCGAGCTGCATATGCAGTAGGCTGGGACATCGCTGCGGTTACGCTGCGCTGCACACCATCTTCTGCCGTGGAGGGAATATCAGACTTGCCAGCGGGTGTGCTGGATGAGCCCCAGTTGGGTGATGTAATCGTGCATATCGATCCTGTACCGCACCGAATTCCATCATGGGTACGGGAGAGGTATGCTGCAGCATGGCATGAGGAGACAACCGTGCATTCACGAATTCGGAACAAGGGAACACAACTGAAGCTTGGGATGGATGTAGAATTAATTCTATTTGATGCCCATGCCGAGAAGATCGTCCCCGCTGTTCGGTATTTGCCCAAGGGTGGGGCCGCAGGTTGTGATGCCGTGCGTCTGCAAGGACGTGTCATCTATCCTCTTATGGAGCTTCGTCCGGAACCTGCTGAGCGTCCTGCCCAGCTTGTGGAGCATTTGAGCAGGGCCATGCGGCTTGCAGACCGTATCATTGCAGAGAAGCGTGCTTCGCACTTGCAGGATTCCAAGTTAGTATGGCTGGGTGGATCGCATCCAGTAGGGAAGTTCTCGCTCGGAGGGCATATCCATGTTAGTGGAATCTCGTTAACCCCAGACTTGATAAGGGCGTTGGATACTTATGTAGCACTGCCGCTGGCCCTCCTTGAGAATCCAGCGGGTTCAATAAGGAGGCGTCCAGGGTATGGGACGTATGGAGATGTACGCGAACATGATCATGGCGGTGAGGGCGGATTTGAATACCGAACACTTCCATGCTTTATCATGACGCCGGTCCTAACGTTAGAGGTGCTAACCTTATTCCGTACGGTTGCAGTGGTTTATCCGAAGCTGACTAGGCGCGACAGTGTGCGTGAAGAGGTGATTCAAGCATTCCTGCATGCTTATCCGACAAGGGGCGATAATTATCTCACAGATGCGGGGAGACAACCTATGCGCATGCTGGCGTTAGAGCTTATGGACGACTTGCTGGGCGAGGTGAGGAAGAGCAGGAATGAATGGAGAGATGACAGCCTATCGATGCAGGCCGAGCATGCTATTCAAGCGCTGTCTCATCGCATACGTGCACAATGGATATGGGATGAGAATGAGGATTTGCGAAGTACATGGTTGGGATTGAGTGAGCGGTGACCGCGTGAAATGCGCGTGAGTCCCCGCTCTTTTTTTGATATAATAGAGTTCTACTTATGTTATCGGAGGGTGTTTATGGTGAAGCTGACACCGATGATGGAACAATATTTGAGCATCAAGGAGCAGGTTAAGGATGCCTTTTTGTTTTTCCGCCTCGGGGATTTTTACGAGATGTTCTTTGACGATGCGATTCAAGCATCGAAGGAATTGGAGATTACACTGACGGGAAGAGGCAGCAGCGGTGCAGAAGATCGTATCCCAATGTGCGGTGTGCCTTATCATTCGGCAGATAATTATATTCAGCGATTAATTGAAAAGGGATATAAGGTTGCCATCTGTGAACAGGTGGAGGATCCAGCGGAAGCTAAAGGGGTTGTCCGCCGTGAAATCGTCCGGATTGTGACGCCAGGGACGGTAATGGAAGGCAAGCTGATCGACGATAAGTCGAATCATTATCTAGTCTGTCTATCCCAAGGGAGTACCAGCAATGCACTGGCTGCCTGTGATCTGTCCACAGGGGAACTGATTGTTACTTCAGCACCGATCGGGCAATCTTGGCTTATTGATGAGCTGAATGTCTATATGCCGACAGAAGTTATTGGCCATCCTGCATTGCTGCAAGAGGCGGAGCCGCTTACGAAGGCGTGGAATCGTTCTGTTCTGTTTACCGAATGGAGCCGCAAGGATGAAGAATTGGCAAGGCAGCAGTTCGGCGAAGCCGTCTGGACTCGACTTGAGGATGAGCGGCAGCAGGCGCTTGCTATGCTGATGGGGTATTTGCAAGAAACACAGAAGCGTTCATTAAGTCAGCTAACGAATATTCGAACTTACGATCCGGATCAGTATCTGGTGTTAGATCCTTTTACACGTCGTAATTTGGAGCTTACGGAAACCGTGCGTGAGCGTGCGAAGAAAGGCTCCCTGCTCTGGCTGCTTGATCGCACCGAGACGTCGATGGGGGCAAGGCTGCTTCGTCGCTGGATTGACAAGCCCCTCATGAATCGGCAGGCCATTGAGGAGCGTTTAGAGGCTGTTGATACGCTGTATCATCATCTCATATGGCGAGAAGAACTGCGTGAGCAATTGTCCTCGGTATACGATCTGGAGCGTCTTGTTGGCCGGATTGCCTTCGGTACGGCGAACGGTCGTGATCTCGTTGCACTGAAGTCTTCGCTGAATCAGATTCCGATGCTGAAGCAGTTGTGCGAGCAGACATCGTCTGCAACACTTCATAATCTTGTCAGCGAAATGGATGCATGTGAAGATATCCACGCTTGGATTGAACGTGCGGTGGTGGACGAGCCTCCGGTGTCGGTACGTGACGGTGGACTGATTAAGCCAGGATATGATGAATATCTTGATCAGCTCCGAGAAGCAAGTGTGAACGGCAAGCGCTGGATCGCTGAGCTAGAGCGCAGAGAGAAGGAAGCGACCGGAATCAAGTCGCTAAAGATCGGATACAACAAGGTATTCGGCTATTATATCGAGGTAACGAAGTCGAATTTGTCATCCCTGCCGGAGGGACGATATGAGCGTAAGCAGACGCTGGCGAATGCAGAACGATTCGTAACGCCTGAATTGAAGGAGAAGGAAGCGCTAATTCTCGAGGCTGAGGATAAGATGCTCGGCTTGGAGTACGAGCGCTTTAGCGAGCTGCGTCAGCGCATTGGAGGCGAGATTCGCCGCCTGCAGGCATTGGCAGAAGCAGTTGCTGAAATAGACGTCTACCAATCACTCGCTGCAGTCAGTGCAGCTAGGAGATATGTTCGTCCGGCATTCACGGAGCAATTGGATATGCATATTGCTGAGGGACGTCATCCCGTTGTGGAGGCCGTCATGCAGGGCGGAGACTTCATGGCGAACGATACGGAGCTGACAGAGCAGAATGAGACGATGCTGCTCATAACAGGGCCGAATATGGCAGGTAAGAGTACGTACATGCGTCAAGTAGCCCTGATATCGATCATGGCGCAGATTGGCTGCTTCGTTCCAGCTGAACGAGCGTCTATGCCGATTGTCGATCGGATCTTCACGAGAATTGGAGCTGCAGATGATCTAATTGGCGGTCAGAGTACGTTTATGGTGGAAATGATGGATATACAGGTGATGACAGAGAAGGCAACGCGCCGCAGTTTGGTCATCATTGACGAGCTGGGTCGGGGCACATCAACGAGTGAAGGGATGTCCATTGCACAGGCTGTAGTTGAGTATGTCCACGATCGAATCGGCTGTAAGGCGCTCGTTTCGACCCATTTCCATGAATTGGCGCATATGGCGGATCGTCTGCCAAGATTGAAGAATGTATGCATGGCCGTGCAGGAAAGCGGCAATCAAGTTACCTTCCTGCGTAAGTTGATTTCAGGCGCAGCCAGCACAAGTTATGGTATCTATTGTGCACGCCTTGCGGGTCTCCCTGATCAAATTATTGATCGTGCATACGACCTGTTGAAGCAGTATGAGACAACGGATCGTGAAGGGACAACACATGCATGCCCTTCGACTTCGCAGCAAGAGCTTCCTGTCAATCATGTGGAACAGCTGTCTTTATTCGGTTGGGATCAGACTGCGGTATCTGAGGATAGTCCCGTTCAGGCACCTGCACAGTATGTGAAGCCTGTGCAAGACGATCAGACGGATGACGAGCCTTCTGTCAGGGGTGTGAAATTAACTGCTGAGACCCGTCAAGAGGCACAGCAAGAGGAATCGGAACGTAATGTTCAACATAGTGCTGAAGTACTAGCAATGAAGGAATTCATCGGCACATTGACAGATGTAGATGTGATGTCAATGACTCCATTGGAAGCAATGAATCAACTGCATGATCTGATGAAGCGGGCACGTGAAATTACTCGTGAATCCTAATGAATAAAGCATGGGAAATCAAGAGTTAAGGAGGTGTGAGAGATGGCAATTATTAAAATATTGGACGAGCACATTGCCAACCAGATTGCCGCAGGCGAAGTGGTGGAGCGTCCTTCATCGGTTGTGAAGGAACTGGTTGAGAACTCGATAGATGCAGGAGCTACACGTATTGATGTATCCGTTGAAGAAGGGGGCCTGCAGCTCATCCGAGTGAAGGACAATGGCTCCGGCATAGCGGATGATGATGCAGAAAATGCCTTTCTGCGGCATGCGACGAGCAAGATCCAGACAGGGAAGGATCTATTCTCGATTCGCAGTCTAGGGTTCCGAGGAGAGGCACTTCCGAGTATTGCGGCTGTTGCCAAGGTAGAGTTGGTAACGTCGACAGAATCTAGCGGGTTAGGCAGGCGGCTTGTTATTGAAGGCGGTGCGATCAAATCGTATGAGCCCGCACAGTCCATGCAAGGGACGGAGATTACGGTACGTGAACTGTTCTATAATACGCCTGCACGGTTAAAGTATATGAAAACAATCCAGACGGAGCTGGGGCATATCTCTGACCTCATCTATCGTTTGGCGTTATCCTATCCAAGTATAGCGTTTACCTTGAAGCATAATGAGCACACCCTGCTGCAAACGATTGGCAATGGAGACTTGTTGCAGGTTATTGCCTCTGTATATGGCGTTCAGACAGCGAAAGGGATGCTGCAGGTCAAGGGAGAACACTTGGACTTCGAGGTGGAAGGCTATATCGGAAAGCCTGAATTAACGCGCTCAAACCGCAATGCGATGTCATGGATGATCAATGGCAGATATGTCAGAAGCTTTCCGCTGAATCAAGCGATACTTCGTGCGTACCATACGTTCTTGCCGATCAATCGCTACCCGATGCTCGTGCTTCATGTGACGATGCACCCTTCTCTCGTGGATGTGAATGTGCATCCTGCCAAGCTTGAAGTTCGCTTCAGCAAAGAGGCAGAGCTGTGCGCATTCATCGAAGAGACCGTAAAGCAATTGCTGCATAAGCAGCGTCTTATTCCTGAAGCGGCTCCGAAGAAGGCGAAGGTGCGAACGTATGTCGAGCAAGCAGAGCTTCAATGGGAAGCTGCAGAGACGATAGCGGCCAATCAAGAGAAGCAATTTAAGCCAATGGGGGCGCTAGTCATTGAGTCTGATCCGTCCTCTGCTGCGCAATTAGCGAAGGAAGATCGAGAGCAGTCACAAAGCAATGCTGATACATTCCATCAACCTAACGTTCAGCGACAACCTGAACTAACGGGGAAATGGAATCAGCCCGCAGCAGCCGAAATGTCTCGTAATGCTCCAGGAGCCTTGCAACCTACAAATGAATCCGCTATTGATTCTATTGCTCTAAGTGGCTCGATAGAACAGAAGACGGAGCAGCAACAACTGCAAGAGATAGGTCGCAAGAACGAGGGTGAGCTGGCTGTAGCTGCAAGTACAGATCCAGTGGCTATTAAGTCGGCTGAATCGGCTACTAGTAACGAGACTGCCGTAGACAGTCCGGTGAAACTCAAGCAAGCTGTAGATTACGACGTGAATCCATCAACTTCCTATGATGCAGAGACAGCATTGATTGCGAACGCTCAAGAAGAGAGGGGGAGAGTTCGAGAGACGTCTCCTTCTTATGGTAGCCGCAATGCGGGAAGTTCCAATACGAGTGCTTATTCGAATGCTAAGCAGCAAGCAGGGCAAGCCGCAGTGAAGGCCGGTGCGGAGAAATGGAAGGAATGGCTGACGGAGGAAGGTAGTACGGACAACGCTGCATTGCCGAAGTTCCCCGCACTTTCTTACATTGGTCAGCTGCACGGAACATACTTGATCGCTTCGAATGAAGAGGGACTCTATTTAATTGATCAGCATGCAGCGCATGAACGAATCAATTATGAATATTATTTTGAGCGATTCGGCAAGCCGGTAGAAGCCTCTCAAGAGCTGCTTCTGCCGATCACATTAGAGTTTACCCCTGCTGATGCGGAGCGGATTCGATCCCGTATGCATTTGCTGGAGCAGGTCGGGATCATCATGGAGCCATTTGGGGGCCAAACATTCCTAGTTCGTTCCCATCCATACTGGTTCCCTAAAGGGGAAGAAACGGATATTATTCAAGAAATGACGGACTGGGTGTTGAGCGAGAAGGCGCCCGATATTGCAAAATTAAGAGAGGCCTCAGCGACGATGTGCTCTTGTAAGGCATCGATTAAAGCGAATCAGCGCTTGACAGCAGCTGAGGCGGAGACGCTATTCGTCCGATTGGGAACATGCCGCCAGCCATTTACATGTCCGCATGGCAGGCCGATCGTCATTCGATTTACAACATACGATCTGGAGAAAATGTTTAAGCGGGTTATGTGAGAATAGCTGGGGATTTGTAATTCCCTTTCCACAGCGTATATAATGAGGAGGAGCAAATGATAGTCACGACAGGCGAGTATACGTCACCAGAGCTTAAGGAGCGGGCGCGGAAGATGGCCAAGCTGTTCGGATGGTTCTATGCTGAACGGCGCGATCAGACCTTGCCTCGCATGCAGCGTAGATATGGCGACGATGAATTTCTCGTCTACCTGAACGATTGTGTCCGCTATTTGAAGTTAGGGGTCACAGAGCTGACTTATCATCCGAGTATGGCCTATGTGCGGGCGAAGCGGATTTTGTCCGGAGATGCGGACGGGATGATTACAGCGAGTGGTGTTACACCTGGCGATGAGGTGTTAGACTGTACGGCAGGCCTAGCAGGCGATTCTCTGGTGTTTGCCGTCGCGGTAGGCCCTAATGGGAAGGTTACAGCGCTGGAGAGTGAGCCGTCACTGTTTGCACTTGTGCACGAAGGGCTGCAGCTGTATGAGAGTGGTGTGGACGAGGTTACGGGAGCGATGCGCCGTATTGTGATGAAGCAGGCTGAACATCTAAGCATGCTCAGTTCACTGCCAAGCCGTTCCGTCGATGTAGTATACTTTGATCCAATGTTCCGCTCTCCCGTTACAAGCTCAGCATCGATAGATCCGCTGCGTACGATGGCGAACCACAAAGCCTTGACGCATGAAGCGATTGCGGAAGCTTGCCGTGTAGCGCGCAAGAGAGTGGTCATGAAGGAAGTAAAGAACAGCGAAGAATTTGCCCGGCTAGGATTCACCCGTGTGTTACCGTCCGGAGCGAAATTGGCATATGGGGTGATTGACATTGCTGGAGGCAACGATGAGTAATAAACCGAGGCTGCTTGTGCTCATTGGTCCGACTGCGGTTGGAAAGACGAAGCTTAGTCTTGACTTGGCTAAGAAATTCCAATGTGAGATTATATCCGGTGACAGCATGCAGGTATATCGGCAAATGGATATTGGTACAGCTAAGCTGCCTGTAGAGCAGCGAGAGGGCATTCCACACCATTTAATGGATATATTAGATCCCGATGAGCCGTATTCGGTCGCTGATTTTCAACTTCAGTGCCGGACACTCATCGACGAGATCGCGAACCGCAATCATACCCCATTTATCGTCGGGGGAACTGGGCTCTATGTTGAATCAGTATGCTACGGGTATGAATTCAGTGAACACGGTGCAGATGAAGCTTTCCGTCAAGAAATGGTGGAATTTGCAGCTTCTCACGGTGCAGAAGCGCTTCTGGAGCGCTTGCGGGGAGTGGATCCGGAAACTGCTGACAAACTGCATGCCAATGATCAGCGCAGAGTAATTAGAGCCTTGGAAGTATATCATCTTACAGGCGAGCCATTTTCGAAGCAATTAGGCCGTCAGAAAAAGGAATCGCCGTTCGATCTGTGTATCATAGGTTTGACAATGGATAGGCAGATGCTATATAAACGAATAGAGGCAAGAGTTGATATGATGATGGAGGAGGGGCTGGTGGAAGAAGTGCGCCGGCTGCTCGAACAGGGCTACTCACGAAATCTCGTATCGATGCAAGGCCTTGGCTACAAGGAAATCGCAGCGTATATTGAAGGTGACATGTCACTCGATGCTGCCGTTGAACTGCTTAAGCGCGATACAAGAAGATTTGCGAAGCGCCAGCTCTCTTGGTTCCGGCACATGAAGGATATTCACTGGGTTGATGTCACAGAAACAGATTGTACAGATCAACAATTTGAACAAATTTGTAAGCTCATAGCAGGAAAGTTTCGATAACAGGTTGAATATATTTCAACACAATCTCATGATTATTGGGGGTACGGACGATGAATAAATCTATTAACATTCAGGACACTTTTTTGAATCAATTGCGCAAGGAAAGCATTCCAGTGACCGTATATTTGACGAACGGATTCCAGATTCGTGGTGTCATTCGCGCATTCGATAACTTTACCATTGTCATCGATAGCGAGGGACGTCAACAAATGGTGTATAAACACGCCATTTCCACATTCACGCCACAACGTAACGTATCCCTGATGCAAGATCATCAGAACGAGGCGTAAATTAGATGGATTGGGGCAGATTGCCAATGAAACTTTTTGCCCCTCCATCACGTCTAATGGAATATAGTCGCTGCCGAACAACCCTGAAGGGTTGTTCTTTTCATTCGTAGTCATATTGGGTATAAGTATGAGGGATATGCTTCAATCGTATCTCAACAGGGTATGAAGAGAGAGACAATCAAAGGAATAAAGGGAGTCGGATTGCAGATGACGAGAGAAAAAGAATCAACTCAACGTACGCGCACACCGGCACATGGAAATCCTAAGCACAAAGCTAAGAAGAAAAAGAAATGGACTTGGAAAAAGACGTTTTGGCTTATGTTTTTCACGACGGCATTTGCCGTGTTCTGTGCCGTTGGCGGTTATTTGTTCGTATTATTGAACGGGGAGCGGCTGATGCGTGAATACAAGGATGCTGATATGTTCAAGCTGGCTGAGGTATCCACTGTATATGATGTGAATGGTACAGAGCTTGCTAAGCTTGGTAAAGGCATAGAACATCGAGAGATTGCTGAGCCGAGAGATATTCCGGAATTCGTTAGCAATGCCTTCATAGCGACGGAAGACAGACGCTTCAAGGAGCACTCCGGGGTCGATCTGTGGTCAATTGGGCGTGCGATGGTTAAGGACGTTGTGTCACGAAGCCTTGCAGAAGGCGGAAGTACCATTACACAGCAGCTTGCCAAAAATATGTTCCTGACGAGTGATAAGACGTTCTTCCGGAAGGCAACGGAAGTGTCGATTGCGCTTTCGTTGGAGAATCATTTTACGAAGGATGAAATTATTACGATGTACTTAAACCGGATCTTCTTCGGTAAAGGTGCATATGGCCTTAAAGCTGCTGCTAAGGTGTATTTCAATAAGGATGACTTGAATGATCTGAAGCTATGGGAAGTTGCGACTTTGGCAGCTATCCCGAAAGCGCCATCCCGATATAATCCGCTGTCGAGTCCAGAGCGATCGAAGGAACGCCGGGCTGTTGTTCTTCAACTGATGTATGAACAAGGCTATATTACGGCTGAAGAGGCGAAGAGTGCTGCAGCGGTGGAATATGATCCGAAAATGTCGGGGCACGCGGCTAAGTCGGAGGATAAGCAAAATGAAGCATACAACGCATTCATTGACTACATGGTAGAGGAAGCGACTGAGAAAACGGGTCTTACCGAGGATGAGTTGTATCGCGGAGGATATCACATTTATACGACGATGGACGCGAATGCTCAGCGCATTATGTACGATGCGTTCAACAATGACGATATGTTCGAGCAGAGCCCGGATGATACGAAAATGCAAGGCGCAATGGTTATTACAGATCATAGTAATGGCTCCATCATCGCGATGGTAGGTGGGCGGGATTATGCTCGCAAAGGATTGAATCGTGCTACTGTAAAGCGTCAGCCGGGATCGTCCTTCAAGCCAATCGTGTCCTATGCGCCAGCGCTGGAGACGGGCAAGTACTTCCCGTGGTCGAAATTGAGCAATGAGAAGCAGTGCTTCGGCAAATATTGTCCTACGAACCTTGGGGGCTACACGACATCAGTAGAGATGACGGAAGCGGTTAGACGTTCCATCAATATCCCTGCTGTATGGACATTGAATGAAATTGGAATGAAAAAAGGGTTTGAATTTGCGAAAAGCCTAGGCTTCCCTCTGACGAATGACGATTATAACTTGTCAATCGCATTGGGCGGGATGACGTACGGGGTTACTCCGATCAATATGTCAGAGGCTTATAATGCATTCGCTAACGGAGGGAATTATTATGATGCCTATGCGATTGCAAAGATTACAGACCGCAAAAACAATGACTATTATGTGTATCACGTGCCGAAAGGCAAAAAGGTTATGAGTGAGAAAACGGCTTACTATATGACTGAAATGATGCGCGAAGTCGTTACGAATGGTACGGGTAAAAATGCACAAATCAGTGGTCGTACTGTTGCAGGTAAAACGGGTACGACGCAGTATTCTGTGCCAGGCTACACTGGCAAGGGCGACCGTGATGCGTGGTTCGTCGGCTATACACCGGAATGGACAGCAGCTGTCTGGATGGGGTATGACAAGACTGACAAAAATCACCTTGTCCATGAGAGCAGCCGCAGAGCATCGAAAATGTTCAGCGAGGTTATGGGTAAGGCGCTGCAAAGCAAGAAGTCGGGTTCCTTCAAGAAGCCGGATAAAGTGGAACAAAAGCCGGAAGAACTGCGGGCGCCTAGCGGGTTGAGTGCATCGTACTCTGAGAATACAAAGAGTGTGGCACTGAGCTGGAACAGCGTATCTGGTGATAATATTTCTTACCATGTTTATCGGAAGTCTTCTAAGGACAACACATTCACACAGCTGCTCAAAGGCTTGAAGGGCAACAGCGCTGAAGATGTTGGTGTCTTCCCTGGAGAAACGTACACGTACTATGTTATAGCGGTAAATGCATCCGAAGAGTCAGGAAGATCGAATCAATCTTCCGTCACGGTTAAGGAGGAGACACCGGAAACGCCAATCGATCCACCGGCAGTAGATCCACCGGCCGTAGATCCGCCGATAACGGAACAGCCTACGAACCCGGATGAGCCGACACCGCCAACTGTACCGGAAAATCCGGATTCGAATAATAATCAGCCGGAAACTGGCGATAACGGTACAGGCATTGGAGACGGCGGTTCTACAGGGACATCTAGTGGGGATGGTTCCTCAGGATCTACAGATACGACGGGTTCCAATACGTCTAATGGATCATCAGGGATGAATAGCTTCGGAACGAAAGGGTCGGATCGCATTATTAACTCTGGCGGTCAGAAGGATAAAGACAACAGCAGCAAAGATAAGTCTGCAGGCAACGGGGCAGAGGATTCTTCGGTAGAAATTCAATCTGTTACTGGGAAGATAATTAATCACAAGCAGAATAAGAATTCGAATAAGGCTGCTTAAGATAAGAAATAGACCGTGCAAGCCGTGAGCAATAGCGGTGTCCTTCATCCACATAAGGAAGCGTAAGGCGATGTGCAGAGTGTGCAGGAGAGAGTTCCTGCACACTTTTTTTGTGATTATGTTTGTGACGTAGTATGTATCCATGTTCGGATTGCAATTCCCCTTGATATGAATCATGCTCAGGAATAGCTATAGTAACGAAACTGCTAATAACCTGTCAGACGATAGAATACATTGGAACATCGACTATTTGTGTTCAGTGTTGTGAGGAAACATGATTAGGATGAACGTCGAAAGGGTGACAAGCATGAATGTTAGGCTTCGAGCGGCAAATTCCGAAGGAAATGCACGTCCGTCTCGTCAAATAAATGTCGTGCTGCGACCTGTGGAGCAATCCAATCAGGAGACAGCCGCAAATCAGACAAATGGAGAAGCAGCAGCGGATAGCTTGGCTGTCCCACAGGATGGGCCATTTGGCGAGGTTCGCAAAGAACTTGATCGACTTGTCGGCTTGAAGCATATGAAGGACATTGCCTATGAGCTCTATGCGATTTTACAGATGAATCGTAGACGGCAGGATGCGGGGCTGATCTGCCAATCGCATGTATATCATATGATCTTCAAGGGCAATCCTGGCACGGGCAAGACGACTGTAGCCAGGATCATGGCGAAAATGTTCCAGCAGCTAGGAGTGCTCAGCAAAGGGCATTTGCTCGAAGTAGAGCGGGCTGATCTGGTTGGCGAATATATCGGACATACGGCACAGAAGACGCGAGATTTAATTAAAAGGGCAATGGGTGGCATTTTGTTTATAGATGAGGCATATAGCTTGGCCCGTGGCGGAGAAAAAGATTTCGGAAAAGAAGCAATTGATACTTTGGTAAAAGCCATGGAGGATCATAAAAATCAATTTATCCTCATATTGGCAGGGTATTCGGATGAGATGGATTGGTTAATGCAGACGAACTCTGGGCTGCCTTCGCGATTCCCAATACAAGTGGATTTCCCTGATTATTCAGTAGATGAACTTCTGCATATCGCAGAATCTATGGCAAAGGATCATGATTATGTACTAATGCCAACTACACAGGCGCAGTTAAAACAGGTGATTTTGGATGAGAAAATTCTAGCCCCTAATCTGTTCAGTAATGCGCGCTTTGTTCGAAATGTGATGGAAAAGGCGATGCGTAATCAAGCGGTTCGCCTCCTTCAGCTATATCCGCAGCAATCTCCGGGCAAGCTGGAATTAATGACATTGAAGCCAGAGGATTTAAAATGGGAGCGAAAATGAGGTATACTGAACAACGTATATGGTCAGTGATCATAGTTCGATGGAAATATGGATGATGAACCGATAAGGAGAATGTACGCGAATGCGAAAAGAGCCTCACCAAACGAATCAAAATATACCCGATCGAGCGGTGCTCGTGACTTTAATAACAGATGATGTCAAGCGGAGCGGGGTTGATCCCCAATATTCGCTTGACGAACTGGTGCAGCTGGCGGAAACGGCTGGCGTTGAGGTGTTGACCACCATGACACAGCAGCGTGAATTCCGTGATCCTAGATGGTTCATAGGAAAAGGCAAGGTACAAGAACTCAAGGCGGTCATTGATGAGATGGGTGCAACGACCGCTATTTTTGATCAAGAGCTGTCTGGCGCTCAAGTCCGCAACCTGGAACAAGCGTTGGATGTGAAGATTGTAGACCGTACTCAGCTCATTCTCGATATTTTCGCACAACGAGCAAAAACAAGAGAAGGTATCATTCAGGTGGAGCTGGCACAATTGTCATATCTGCTCCCTCGTCTATCCGGACACGGGAAGAACCTGTCGCGTCAAGGCGGCGGTATCGGGACAAGAGGGCCCGGGGAATCTCAATTGGAAACAGATCGCCGCCATATTCGAGGACGTATAACTGACTTGAAGCGTCATCTACACGAAGTCGTTCGCAACCGCAATCTGCATCGAGAGCGCCGTAAGAAGACAGGAGCGTACCAGGTTGCGCTTGTCGGCTATACGAATGCGGGGAAGTCAACGCTGCTGCGACAACTGACTCAGGCGGATGTGTATGTGGAGAACCAATTGTTTGCGACGCTGGATCCGACTTCTCGCCAGTGGGAGCTTCCTAGCGGCAAGGAAGTGGTCTTAACAGATACGGTTGGCTTTATTCAAAATTTGCCTCATGATCTCGTAGCGGCTTTTCGTGCGACATTAGAGGAAGTGAATGAGGCTGATCTCATTTTGCATGTGATGGACGCTTCTTCGCAGATGCGAGAGGATCATATGCGGGTCGTAGAGGATATTTTGCAGCAATTAGGAGCGGGAGCCAAGCCGCAAATTGTTCTCTATAATAAGAAGGATCTGTGCACCCCAGAACAACGACAGATGCTGCCGCATGATAAAGATCACTTTATTATAAGCGCTTATGATGAAGGGGATCTGGAGCGTATTCGGCAGGCAGTGCAAGATCAATTGTCCGGCCAAACGGTTACCTACCGAATATCCGCGGATCGTGGGGATTTGATTGCTTTGATCTATCGACTGGGAGAGGTTCTGGAGCAGGAGATTGACGAGAATGATCTGCTGCTTAAGGTTCGGTTGGATCGGCTAGCTGCTGAGCAGCATGGATATAAGTTGAAAGATTACATCAATAAATAAGCTTTCCTTCATGGGAATGGATCAAGGGGAATGGATAAGATGCAATTTACAGCAAGACTGGAGCAATTGGAGCAGCAAATCGAAGAGAAGATTGCTGGGCAGGTACGTGGAATCGAGCGAATTGCTGAGCGGAATCAATGGAAGGTTATTCAGGCGTTTCAGAAGCATCATGTGAGTGATTTTCACTTTGCGGGATCGACGGGGTACGGCTACAATGACCGTGGACGCGAGGTGCTTGATGAGGTATATGCTCAAGTGTTCGGTGCGGAAGCGGGATTGGTGCGACCTCATTTTGTATCAGGCACACATACGATTGGGACGGCTCTGTTCGCCGTACTTCGCCCTGGCGATGAATTGTTATACATTACGGGGACACCGTACGACACGCTGCATAAGGTGATTGGCAAAGAGAATGATGGGACAGGCTCTCTGCGTGATTGGGGAGTATCCTATAATGAGGTGCCGCTGACTGAGGCAGGAGATGTAGATTGGGAGCATGTGCGTGAAAGCATAACTGAGCGTACGAAGGTCATAGGCATTCAACGTTCACGCGGTTATGGATGGAGAGCATCCTTCACGGTTGAACAGATCGGTGAGATGGTACGGCAAGTAAAAGCGATTAAGCCGGATGTTGTTGTGTTCGTGGATAATTGCTACGGGGAATTTACAGAATTGCAGGAGCCGACGGAGCTAGGTGTTGATGTAATGGCCGGCTCGCTTATTAAGAACCCAGGAGGCGGTATTGCTGAAACAGGCGGTTACATTGTAGGTAAGCGCGTGTATGTGGAAGCAGCGGCCTCTCGCTTAACTGCACCGGGAATTGGCGGAGAAGTCGGGGCTATGTTAGGGATGACACGTTCGATGTATCAAGGTCTCTTCTTAGCGCCGAGCATCGTTGGACAAGCAGTGCGAGGCAGTGTGTTTGCAGCAGCCTTGTTCGAGGAGCTTGGGTTTGAGACCTCACCGCATTGGAAGGCGCCTCGTACTGATTTGATTCAAGCCTTGCGATTCCATACAGCCGATCATTTAATCGCGTTTGTTCAGGGGATTCAGAAAGCCTCGGCCGTTGATGCGCACGTCGTGCCTGAACCATGGGACATGCCTGGTTATGAGCATCCAGTCATTATGGCGGCAGGTACCTTCATTCAAGGGGGGAGCTTGGAGTTGTCTGCCGATGCGCCGATTCGTGTGCCATATACAGCTTACATGCAGGGTGGTCTTACGTATGCGCATGCGAAGCTCGGAGCGCTGACAGCACTGCAAACCATGGTTGATCGAGGCTTGCTAGAGCTATAAAATTATTTTTGTTAGATTTCCTGACATCCATTGACATGTTTGCTTCCAGGGGATAAAATGAGAACAAGAAAGGCATAACACGTACTCTGATCGGAGTAAATTCACGACCGCGCGTAACAGGCGTTGTTAGACTAGGATGTCAGTTAGCGCACACAGCACGTAAACTTTCTTTTATGACAAACTTGGAAGGTTGATAAGCAGTGGGAGATGAAATTCGCAGAAATATGGCGTTGTTTCCAATCGGCATCGTGATGAAGCTGACGGATTTGACGGCTCGTCAAATTCGTTACTACGAACAGCATGAATTAATTATGCCTGCTCGTACTTCTGGAAACCAGCGTCTTTTTTCCTTTAATGACGTAGAGCGATTGCTTGAAATCAAGACACTTATTGAAAAGGGAGTCAACATAGCAGGCATTAAGCAGGTACTGAATCCGGTAACGAAGGAATCGGAAGAGGCAACTGTGCTTAGTGAAGCTTCGGAGAGCAAACGCAAGGAATTGTCCGATCTCCAATTGCACCGCATGTTGAAGCAGCAGCTTATAGCCGGTAATAGACCGGGGCAAGTATCGCTGATCCAAGGCGAACTGTCTCGTTTCTTTACAAAATAGATATGAATCTAATCATGCTTATGGAGAAGGAGATGTTACCCTGTGGGTTATACCAGAGAAGACATTGAACGCATTGCGAAGGAACAAAATGTACGATTTATCCGTCTGCAATTTACGGATTTGCTCGGTACGATTAAGAATGTCGAAATTCCGGTAAGCCAATTGCCTAAGGCACTGGATAACAAAATGATGTTTGACGGTTCTTCGATTGAAGGTTATGTGCGTATTGAAGAATCCGATATGTATCTTGTCCCAGATTTGGATACATGGGTTGTCTTCCCATGGGTAACGGAAGATCGTGTCGCTAGATTGATCTGCGACGTATACACAACGGATGGAACGCCGTTTGCAGGATGCCCGCGCGGAATTTTGAAGAAAGCCTTGAAGGAAGCAGAAGCACTTGGCTTCACGTCCATGAACGTAGGTCCAGAACCGGAATTCTTCTTGTTCAAGACGGACGACAAGGGTAATCCGACAATGGAACTGAACGACCAAGGCGGTTACTTCGACTTGGCACCAACGGATCTTGGTGAGAACTGCCGCCGCGAAATCGTATTGAAGCTGGAAGAGATGGGCTTCGAAATTGAAGCTTCTCACCATGAGGTAGCTCCTGGTCAGCACGAGATCGATTTCAAATATGCAGATGCGATTAAGGCAGCAGACCAAATTCAAACCTTCAAGCTCGTCGTGAAGACGATTGCTCGTCAGCATGGCTTGCACGCTACATTCATGGCGAAGCCGCTGTTCGGTGTGAACGGTTCAGGTATGCACTGCAACATCTCCTTGTTCAACGGTAAGGAGAATGCGTTCTACGATGAAAGCGATAAGCTTGGCTTGAGTCCGGCAGCACGTCAATTTATGGCGGGGGTATTGAAGCATGCTCGCGGATTTGCGGCAATCACGAATCCAACGGTCAACTCCTATAAGCGCTTAGTTCCTGGCTATGAAGCTCCATGTTATGTGGCATGGTCTGCAAGCAACCGCAGTCCAATGGTTCGTATCCCAGCGTCCCGTGGTTTGAGCACGCGTGTTGAAGTTCGCAACCCGGATCCAGCGGCGAACCCGTACTTGGCTCTAGCGGTAATTTTAAAAGCAGGATTGGAAGGAATCAAGAAGAAGTCAGACCTTCCAGCTCCTACGGATCGTAACATTTACGTCATGACAGAAGAAGAGCGTCTGGCGGAGGGCATCCCAAGCTTGCCATCCAGCTTGAAGGAAGCATTGGAAGAGCTTTTGCGCGACGAGACGATTTGCGATGCACTGGGTGATCATGCATTGCAGCACTTCTTGGAATTGAAAGAAATTGAATGGGATATGTACAGAACGCAAGTTCACCAATGGGAACGCG
>NZ_MAIS01000291.1:0-580 GCF_001680695.1 Paenibacillus sp. KS1
TCCAAATAGCTTTCAGCAATTTTCATCAAGGCTTCTTTACTTACCTTATTTATATCTCCATCTATCATATAGACGTATTTCACCTTTTTGTCAGGGCTCTCGTATACCCATCTCAGCTCATGCCACTTTGAACGACCCCAATCTGTATACAGCATTTCTACTCCCTTCACTTGAACCTTCTCCTGCTTAAACTCTACTTTCTCGTCAATATACAATCCAGCGTTCATGCCCTTTCCACTCAGATTAGTGACATTAACCCCGATTTTATCCTCTCCATTTTGATACGTAGCATTGAGAATGAAAAACTGATTTGTCATTTCAACCGGCATCATGGCATATTCCTGATTGGATTCTTCCGCCTGCTTTCTCAGTTTTTCCGCCAGCGCCTTTTGTTCTTCCGGAGAAGGTGGATTTACTTCCTGAGCATTTCTAAAGAGCACATCCGCTTCTTTAAATTTATAATTTCCATTGACACTGTCTGGAATCTTGATGGATTTATCCGTAATCTTTTCGCGTAATTGAGAGAGATTTTGGAATGGCATCGCCTTCGTTCCAAGATTTGTTTGATGATCCGGGTTAT
>NZ_MAIS01000337.1:0-344 GCF_001680695.1 Paenibacillus sp. KS1
CGGTTCGTTTGTAGTACTCCGACAGTTTTTTCATGGTTGGTATGGTCATCGTAATATCCTGAGCCAAATGATTTTGCATAATTTGGCGAATACACGGTCATTCTTAACGAAGCGTCGTCCGCTTTTAAAAAAATGAAACGCACCTTCGATGAAGTCAGATACGTCTTTATCGAGTTTAGCAACTCTCATATGTTACCAAGGATGAATTCCGTCTCCACTGAGTGCTAATATAGAAATTGCAGCTTCCCCGATAATGACAGCGCTCAGAAGACCGATATATAGTTTTGTCACGAAACGCTTCACTGTAATCCCTCCCAATCGGTTCGTTTGTAGTACTCCGACAG
>NZ_MAIS01000259.1:0-995 GCF_001680695.1 Paenibacillus sp. KS1
GGGTTTTTACTTTCTCTTGTTGTTATGATTCAAGCCAGGCGAAGTTGCCTCCTCCTCTAATCTACTTAACTACTGTAGTTCCCCATCCATCATATTCGCCATTACATTCTTCTACTAAATCAACAAGAGTATCCGTAACTTCATTAATCGAATGGAAGTCGACGTAATCTGAACGATAGATATGAGAATAAATTTTTTCATCATTAGCAGGATCTGAATCGATTTCGAATCCCAAAAGTTCAACCTTAGCATCGAAATACTCTTTATCTTCAATAGATTGAAAATAGACCCAATGATCTACCTGTCTCACATCTTCAAATGTATCCCCTGACTCTCGTAACTGATCAACAACTTTTCGATTCCCCATATGTTGAATTTGATATTTGTCGGGGTAAAGGTACTCAAAATAAAAATCCCAAGGATTTTCCTCTTCAAGATGAAGAACCTCTATCTCATATCCATGTTCCAAGAAATACGTCTCTGCTGCTTTTTCTAGCTCGTAAGGTTTAGAAAAATAATAAAATACATCCCGTATCCCATCAGTAGTCACCCTGCCAACATGGAATCCAAAACCTGCACTTTCATCATTGATTTTATCTTCTAGGTCGTTGATTAATTCAGCCTCTTCATTAATTGGAGTACCGCTTTCTCCAGGGTTTTTGATTCGTATTCTTAAAACCATCGGATGTGGATACTCAGATTTCTCAATCTCCTTCCAGATATCCATATCCAATACAACTGATGCAAACTTACCTTCAATCTCACAAAAATAAATATCCCAATGATCAGACATCTCGATCTATACCTCCTCAGGAAATCTCATCTTCTTCATACTATTTGCGAACCAAGTGCTTAGCCAAACATATATTACGACAAAACATATACCCAATCTTTCGTGTAATGTTGCTTCCTGCTTTTATTTCTTTAAACGTAATTCAAATTCTTGACATGCGATAACGAAAACCTCGTCATATGTATATATTACATATTGCTTT
>NZ_MAIS01000194.1:0-2589 GCF_001680695.1 Paenibacillus sp. KS1
GGACAGTTTGCCGTTAACGCCGAACGGGAAAATTGATACGAAATCTCTCCCGAAAATCGACAGTACACTGCAAACACCTGCAAGTTATATCGCGCCTCGTCATGCAACAGAGAGAAAACTTGTACAGATTTGGTCAAGCGTGTTAGGGATGAAGGAAACTTCAATTGGCGTCCACGATTCCTTCTTTGACTTAGGCGGGCACTCCATGAAAATTATGGAGGCATTGGCAAAAGGGCTGACAGAAGGATGGCATGTAACGGTTAAGGATTACTACGATCTGCAAACCATACAAAAAATCGCGCAAAAGATTGACCATGGTTCAAAAAAATACTTGCATTCCGATACATCTAGGCTGCAATTTCTCAAGCCTCCGAAGAAAGACATCGCTCATGCAACCTACGATCCTATCGGTAATGTATTGCTTACAGGGGTCACGGGTTACCTGGGCATACATTTACTTGCGGAGCTGCTGGATGGAACCAATAGCAGAGTATATTGTTTGATTCGGGGAAGAGACCCACGGAATCGATTGTTGGAACAGATTTCCTTTTACTTTCATGACAAGTTTGAAAAGTATAAAGTTATGCTAAGCAGCCGGGTTGTTATCGTAAAGGGGGATTTGTCTGAGAAACAATTCGGCCTAAGCGATGCTGAATATGCTCAACTTGACAGTACGATCAGTAGTGTCATCCATTCTGCCGCGTTGACCAAACACTTCGGTAATTACGCTGATTTTGAAAAAGCGAATGTAACAACGCTTGAAGAGCTTATATCGTTCGTAGGACGTAATAAAAGACTGCACTATATGTCCACGATGAGCGTATCAGGTCATATTACATTTGGGGAAGAGCAGCATGTATTTACCGAAAATGATTTTTACGTTCAACAAAATTATGAGGATAATGTGTATGTGAAAAGTAAATTTTGGGCGGAACATGCACTGTTCCAAGCGATCTCGAATGGGGTGGACGCTGCCATTTACCGGGTGGGCAATCTGACCAACCGGCACAGTGATGGGCAACATCAACATAATATCGCGGACAATGCATTTATGAGCCGCTTCAAATTTATGTTGCAACATGGGGTTGCATCGAACCAATTCATATCTAATGATATAGAGTTTACTCCTGTTGATGCGTGCAGCAGAGCCGTCGTTGCCTTAATAAAAGCAGATGCAAGCGCTGGGGAAAACTATGTTTTCCATTTGTACAATCATCACAAAGTTGGACTTGGCGAGGTCGTGCAATTGCTACACAAGTCGGGGCATGAGATTGCTTTGTTGGATGGTGCGGCGTTCCAGGATCTTATGCTTCGATTATCTCAGGATGATAAGCACATTCATGACATTCAAATGTTAATGGCAGCAGGAGAACAGCTTGAAGGCGATTATGCCATTGTCAAGCATGATTCGTTACAAACACAAATCGCCTTAAGCAAGGCCGGATTTTATTGGCCTAAAATTGATGCACTGTATATGCAAAAAATCGTGACCTACTTGCAAAATTCCGGATACTTACCAGTGAATGAGATGAGAAGCTTGATCCAGCACGTGTAGTGCTATGGCTGTGTAACTTGGGTTCGATCTCACATGATTCCAGGATTGACATGCTAACTGAGCATATATTTAACCTCGCAGCAGCTCCCTTGTGATTGGAGCCTTGCTAAACTCTCGTCAAGTAGACATCACTAAAGAAGCAGCCTTTAAGCAACCTTAGTTCGGTATTGAACCGGACTAAGGTTGTTTAGTTTCTTTTGAAAACGCTCGTTGTTATACAACTCGATATAATTAGAACATAGTTTAAAAACTCCTTCTACGTAGAAAATGACCCATACTCATTTAGGTATGCTTATTGTCTTTTCCATATTAATGCTTAAAATAGGTCTTGTACCATTTGCTATTTCGAGGAACATTTTGTCAACGAAATTCATCTGAGGGAAAAATAAAAATGAAAATAACATTTCGAAAATACGAAGTAAAACTTGGAAGCAGGACATATAAGGTGTTAATTCCGACACCTGAGATTGAGGATTTGTACGTAGTTAGTACAGATGCTACAGGAGCCGTTATTTTAGGTAATGAATGTAGCTTGGAAAAGTTCGAGAATATTTTAACGGTTGCTGCTACTAATAAAGATAGTATTATCTTTATACCTTCAAGAAAGAATGAATTAACCGAATATTTACACGATCGATGGTCAAACAAGGATAATGGGAATGATCTAGTATTATTACATCATACGATCCAGTTCAAAAAGAATGACTGGAAGGCGACGTCGGATGGTCTCTCAGCCTAGACTTCTATGATCGAGAACTCTGGAAAAGATGAACATCACCTAACAACTATTTACGCATCGGGCTAGAAAGGTTGAAAGAGATGGAAAAAATCAAAGCTATAAAAACCGAATTGGGTGAAATTCATGGAAGAGACGCGATTTTCCTTGATGATATTCAATTCAATTATCAAAAGAAAGAAGTTACATTAATTGGCGAGATAAGCGGAGGATTATGTACAGAATCAGATGATGATGAGTTTATTGGATATGAATTGTTATTCAAGAGAGTTTATTACTTTAATATGGTTGAGTTAGA
>NZ_MAIS01000006.1:0-115121 GCF_001680695.1 Paenibacillus sp. KS1
CTTGAGCATTTTCTCAGCCAACTGGAACAGTTGAACGCCCCACTTCGCCTCGAGCTCCGCTCTATACTTCGAATTCACTAGCGCCCGGTAATAGTCAGTTATGTATTCTTGGATAACGGGACCTACTTCATCCATGTACTCTTGTTCTGCTTTGTAGAATTCATCATTTGTATCGATCGAATGGCGAATGGATACCAGTTGCGCTTGCGTATCAAATTCACTGCGAAGCTTGTTGATGTCTGACATGATGCGATCTTGCTGTTCGAAGCTTTCCGCAGCTTCAAAGGAACTGATCAATTGTTTAACTTGCTGCTCAATTAACTTCGCATCAGGTCGGACATATGTGTAATCGCTAAATTTCATCTCATATGCACCCTCTCTATTAGATACTCCATAGATTATTATAACGGAAATGTTGTAAAAAATAACTATTTAAAAGTAAGGGAGTGTGCATATGCGCCTAATAATTTTTGATAATTACGTTACAAGCTCAACAAATTCTTCTACGTTATGCTGAATATAATGATGGATGTGTTCAAGCGTCGCTGGTGCTTGCTTCTTGTACGCTTCATAAAGGTGAGATACCTTGCCGTAGAGTTCCTCATTTTGTTCCAAATCAGCAACGATCGCTTCGCGCCAAGATCGGTCTGGCTTGCGATTGTATGACTCCACTAACGCTTCTACTTGGTCATACAAGCGCAGCATGCCTTCATCCTCAAATTGCCGCATGCCCTTCTTCAAGGCCTGCCACGCCCGTAGATCACCTACAAAATAAGAGGCAAACCAATAAAACTCATCGATAGATTCCGTATGCTTATGAAACACAAAAAACATAAACAGCGCCTTTTGACCTTCGGTCAACTTAGCATACACCTGTGACTTCTCAATAGGGTCCTTGCCCTTGATTCGCTCAATAATAGGCTCAATCATCTTCCAGCCCAGCGAGTCTTGTGCAATCGAACGATATACGTCCGTTTGCATTTTAATAATCATGACAATCAACCTCCTAGTTGTACTTGCTCATTAATGGCTCCCCATCCCGATCACTCAATATGAACAATCCCCCATCCTGGATTGCAAAATCCATCTGACCTGCCGGCACTTCGATCACTTCAATCAGCTCTCCCTGTGCATCACGCAGCTGCATGGTCATGGAATACGTAAATGACATTGACTTCACCGTCTTAGGTTCAGCCTCAGTCTCAGATTGTTCTTGTAGCTGAAATGAAGTCACTTCGATATTGCATTGCTGTTTCTTGGCTGTACCTAACGCAATGGCCAGAGTTCGGTTTCGATACAGTTGGTTATATGTCTCTCGGGTCAGGAAAGGCTTAATCCTCTCGTATCTCCCGAGGAGCTGATCCACATGTCCTGTAATTTGCGTATAATCAGGTACATCGTATTGTGCTTGCTTAAATGCTTCGGCCAACTTCGTGTACTGCTGCAATTCTGTTGACGAGCAGCCGATTGTGGACAACATGACACAAAAACACAATACAGTCATCCATATGATCCTCATCCTGAAATTCATACCTCCAACTCACAAAACGAGGAATAACTACTACCTGCACGATGAACCAATCCATCGAAGACATCCGATGAACTTGGAAGATCAAGAATAGTTGGAGCACTGTCATGCACATATAAAAATGGAAAAATCACATGTTGTGGGCAAAAATATCATTTCGTGTGTAAAGAAAGAACGAGTTGTTTGTTGTGGAAGTCTGAGGTGTGCTTCTTCACCTTTGCTTGCCTGTAGAGCGCATCATAGGGCAACAAAGACAAGTTATTCTTCTATTGAGAACCATGTTCCGCTACTTCCTGCTTGTTACGGAGGGAATGAATGAGAAGTGCAATGAAGTAACTGAACACAATCGTGAAAATAATCCCTAATAAATACGTGAATAGATTGAAGAAAGCAGAATTCATATACGGAGTGAGCAAATAATCCAATAAGGAATTGTCCGAAACATCATCAGGTACGCCCTCTCTCATAAACACAAAGCGCTGTACCAGTCCTAATCCAATCGATATTCCAATGAGGAAAATGAGAAAACCGCTGTTGGACTTCTTATTACTCAACCGATTCATATAAACGAATCCTGATGCAGTACCAATGAGGGACAGCAACAAGAGGTAGAACGGAAGAAATAGGAGGATTGCAATCAATCCTATGTTGCCATTGCCTGATGTTCTGCCCGTTGAATGATAATGAATGGTCATCATATCAATGAGTTCAAGTTCGAGGAGCGTGACGACGAATAGGCATACAAAAACACCAAGCATAATCTTCTGCTGCTTGGAGCCGGAGATGACCGCATTCCAAAAGTTTGACATCCGTACACCACCAGAGATTTATAATATATGCCATATTGTACCATTTATTTGCTATGCAGATCAACACCTCAATTATGCCTAATCGGTGAACTTTATTAGCCACCTTCCCAACAATTGTAGACTTATTCCCAATATAAAAAAGAGAAGGAACAGTGCACTCCTTCTCCCTGTATTATCTTTAATTTTCAACTTTTTAGCTCGACCTCAGATCCGATTATAAAAGTTGTAAAAGTTCCCGAGCCCTGCCCTTGCTCACTTGTCACACTGATTCAAAAAGTCTCGAATCGTCTCATACAATCCTTGTTCTTCCGTCATTCTAATTCCATGCCCAGAGTGAGCGAAGGGCCGCACCGTCAGATCCGCGCACATCAACTTGTAACGTTTCAGATCTTCTTCCGTAATCATTGAATCATCCAGCATACCATGCATAACTAGAACAGGCTGTGGAAGCATAATTTCAAGAGCAGCATATTCAGAATCACGATGAATTCCGATAATCGCTTCCTGCCGAATGTGCAGTAAGCGTTCATGCGGAATGATGTATTCATGTAAGTATTCTTCGGCCCACGCTTCGCTCATGGCCCGATGCTCAGGCGGATAATCATCAAGCAGCAGACTGCGTATATGCGGCTTTTCTGCTCTCGCATACCCCAACGCATAGGATACTCCTCTTGAGTGGCTGTACATGTGATATTGAATCAATCCAGCGGTCTGTACAACCTTCTCGATATCGGCCACATGCTCCTCCAAGCCATATCCAGTGAGCGGTGTGTCACTATGTCCTCGTCCACGGAACGACAATGCCACACATCTTCGTGGAAGCAAGAATTCCATAAGTGCTTCAAATTCCTCCGCGGTCTCGGACAATCCCGGGCAAATAAGCAATGGGGTAATAGACAGATCTGCTTCATCCAACGTATCCAGAACATGTATGCCTACACCATCGCTGCTGTTCGTCCGATACGATTTCATCGACATCCCCCTTTAATTGCGAAGTCGTTGCAAGATCTCTTCCTTCTCTTGCGTCATTGCTTAATTCAATGGCTTAATAAAGCCATATGCCGCATCCTTCGTAAATCCAAGCTTCTCATAAAATTGATGCGCATCCGTTCTCCACGCACTTGATAAAAGAACGACACTATGACAGTCGCTTTCTATGGCAATTTTCTCAATCGCATCTACGAGGAGTTGTCCAATGCCTTTTCGATGATAGCTTTTGCTGACGATCATATTTTCCAGCACCATGAACGAGCGACATTGACCTGTTAAGTCATAGCAGCGAATCCCCATTACGGAGCCGACAAGCTTGCCGGAATCATCTACTGCACCTATGAATGTATAGTCCGGGTTCGATTGCAGCGCAGTAAATCGTTCTCTTAGCCTTTCAATGTTCGTCTCACTGTCATCGAGCTCCGTATATAACTCCGCCAACTCATCAAGTTGAGTTCGTGCAACTGTCTGTATATGTATCATGATTGATCCCCCTTTTCGCGATAGACAGATATATCCATTCTATAATCACTCTGACAAATCCTTCAACATATAAATTAACCGGGATACAAAAAGAGAAAGCGCCCTCTAAATGGGATGATCTCCACCAGAGGGCGCTTGCACATGCTCACATACATGACGCGTGTAACAACTGCTCGCAGCTGTTTCCACTTATAAGGTTGTCAGAATGACTGGGCCATCCTTCGTAATCGCAATCGTATGCTCATATTGCGCCGACAAACCGCCGTCAGCTGTACGTGCAGTCCAACCGTCGCTGTCGAGCTTCACATGGTAGCGGCCCGTATTCAGCATCGGTTCGATCGTAATGACCATGCCTTCCTTCAAGCGAATGCCGCGATTTGGAGAACCATAGTGCGGTACTTGCGGCTCCTCATGCATATCCTTGCCTATACCATGGCCGATGAAGTCTCTTACTACCGAGAATCCATTTGCTTCTGCATAGGATTGAATCGCATGTCCGACATCTCCGAGTCGATTGCCTGGAACCGCCTGCTCGATGCCGAGATACAAGCATTTCTCCGTAACGGTGAGCAATTTGTCTGCCTGCTCCGATACTTCACCGACACGGTAGCTCCACGCTGAATCAGACAGAGCGCCATTCAAATTTACGACCATATCAATGGTTACGATGTCGCCATCCTTCAATGGCTCTTTGTTCGGGAACCCGTGACAGATCACATCATTCACAGATGCGCATGTCGCAAACGGAAAGCCGTGATATCCCTTCTGTTCAGGCGTTGCACCATGCTTATGCAAATAGCGCTCCACGAACTGATCGATCTCATGTGTGGTCACGCCAGGCTTAATCATACCTGCGAGCTCTTGATGCACCTGCGCAAGCAGTCTCCCCGATTCGCGCATTGCATCGATTTCTTGCTGACTTTTCAAAATAATCATATTTCTACACCTCAATAGCTGCGTAATGACGTAATATATCTTATTGTACACCAAAACACATTGCTACCCGGTCATTTATCACAAAAAAATTCATTTTGGCATCAATTGGTGTCTTTTTGCAGTCTTTCCACTCCACTGTAACATGCTGCAAAATCGCATTTCTTAGCCTTATACAACATGGGAGGGTTGGTAGATAATCCTCCCCATATGAGCTTCCTACTCTTCTGGCTGCAAACTCTCAATGGCCGTAAAAAATACATCCATTAATTCCATTTCGAAGTTGTGCTGCACATAATCCGTAATTTCATGAAGTTCCTGTTCGGATTTGAATTCAAGCACAGGACGTCCTTCGCATTTCAAGACGGTACAGCTATACTTCTCTTTGACCTGCTCGATGATATAATCTTGACTGACTGGTGCAACTGATTTTCCACTCATGCTGTGACTTGCCCCCCTATTATCTTTGCCAAATGTTACATATGTATCATTTCTAGCAATCAGCAGCATGATTGTCTATGAAGTTAATCACAATCGATTCGAAGTAATTGTTCATAGGGATCGCCATCAAGCTGAAGAAGCAGTGCGAAGGCAGGCTCGGTCTTCATACCCCGCTGTTTCAAGCTGATCACTTCCTTGCGGAACGATTCACCATATTTGCGAAGCAGACAATCTTCAATTTCCATATGCCGAAATCCATTCTGAGATACCGAAGCGATAGGCTGACCGAAGATTTCAACAGGCCATTTCCCACAGCGAAAATTTACCTTTATTCGCTCTATCCCATCAGCCGTTCGACGTACGAGATCAAATTCATCGTAATAGCCAAAATGCTCGCGTACAAGCCGCTCAAATGCAGTGAAATCATGTACCTCGCAAGCAATGTCCAAATCACTTCCAGGAATATGGATGGAGATGGGCAGCGTACCGATAAGTACTGGTGTGTACGGCTCTAGAATCTCCATAATCCGATGCTCTTGAAGCAAATGATACACGTCGACTTGATCTGCACTGCCATAGAGCAAATAGTCAGTGGTAAGCCACTTTTTCAAGAATGCCCCTCCTTCCTTCCATTACGAGACTTCGGGCTATAACAAAAACTTACCCGCTGCCTAATGGCCCGCAGGTAAGTTCACATTATGAATTCTTTATTTTTTACGTAGCACGCACCAAGCTTCTTAGCGCACCGTTACATTGGACAAATCAGCCTTATAGCTCTTCAGCAGCGCATAAGTCAGCTTATCCATCGTCGCCCCGTCGAAAATCGTCTTCTTCACATCTGTCTTAAATGAAACATTGTTGAATACCGCATTGCGGAATGTTGTCTTTCGCAATCCAGCGTAATCAAACACAACCCCATTGAATGTTAAGTTGTCGAAGCTGACGCCAGAGAAATCTGAGGACTTGAACGTGGTATTCTCGAAAATACAATCTGTGAAAATCGCTTTTCTCGCGCTTGACTTCACTATTTGCGCACCTGACAAATTTGCCCCTGTAAAGTTGACCTGATCCAAGCTGCTGCACTTGAAAGAACTGTTCGTTAAATCCGAATAGCTGAAATCCGATCCTTTCAAATTGCTGTAATTGAACTGTCCATCATGCACAGAAGTCGATTTGAAATCAGAGTTTTCCAAGTTGCTTTTCGAAAAGTCCATCCCCACCTTCTGCTGCAGCTGTACCGTTTGCGAATTAATGCTCTCAATGAGTTCAGAAATCTCACCAATCGATTCAATCGTTAGAAGATAGGCTGCCTCGTCATCATAGCCCTCCTTCTTCAAATCGCTCAGCTTCTCCTGTAAATCATACAGCAGTTCTTCCTTCAGTTCCTGGATCTGCTTCAAATCTTCATATGGGGAAAAGACGCTGTCCAAGTATCGTCTTAGTCGCTCATTCATCGCATATTCCACCTTTCTTATATCAAAATATCTAATATTTTCTTCGCATATTCCCAATTCTGCTTATTGTCTGCATACGTGACGCGCCCTTTGTCCGTAATGCGGTAATACTTCCGTCTACCGCCATGCGTCTCGTCGCCCCAATAGGAAGTAATGTTTCCTTCTGATTCCAGCCGCTTCAGACTGGAATACATTGTGGCTTCCTTCAGCTCGTATTGCCCGTCTGATCCACCGTGCACCAGCTTGCATATTTCATAACCGTATTTATCTCCGCTCATCAGCAGCTTCAAAATAATTGTATCCGTATGGCCGCGCAGCAAATCGGAAGACAGCTTCGCATTCATGCAAGGATCACCTCCTCAATAACAATATAGATCAAAGTACTATGACAGTCAAGGTACTATTATGATCATTGCAAATTGTCCTCACACAACCACCTGCTGGAAGTGCTCAAGTACCCTAATCGAACAAAACAAAAAGCCTGATTCGAAACGCAATCATGCGTGAATCAGGCTTCAAAATCCAATTCATTTTATCATACAAATAAACAAGTATGGTCAGCAATGCTGGTCAGCACATAAAATTAGATGCTATTCTCTGAATTGCGCCTTGTGCAGTCGGCTATACACGCCGCCTACGGCAAGCAGTTCGTCATGACCACCCTGTTCTACAATTCCCTTATCGGTTACAACTACGATACGATCGGCATTCTTAATCGTTGCCAAGCGATGAGCGATTACTAGTGTTGTCCGTCCCTCCGACAATTCCGCTAGAGACTGCTGGATAGCTGCTTCCGTCTCCGTATCAAGTGCAGATGTTGCTTCGTCCAAGATAAGGATTGGCGGATTCTTCAAGAACATACGCGCAATGGCGAGGCGCTGCTTCTGACCTCCCGACAGCTTCACCCCACGCTCGCCAATTACTGTGTTCATGCCGTCCGGCTGATCACGAATGAAGTCATCCAACCGCGCGCGCCGTGCTGCTTCCCAAATATCCTTATCGGAGGCTCCAAGACGCCCATATGAGATATTCTCACGAATGGTTCCAGCGAACAAGAAGACGTCCTGCTGCACGATGCCAATCTGCTTGCGCAGCGATTGCAGCTTCAAATCGCGAATATCGACGCCATCTACCGTAATACTGCCTTCAAGTACGTCGTAGAATCTCGGCAGTAAACTGCAGAGCGTCGTCTTGCCAGAGCCCGACGGCCCTACGAAGGCAACCGTCTCGCCGGCGTTGATGGCAACGTTAATGCCGCGCAGAACAGGACGATCCTGTTCGTAACCGAACGTAACATCTTGGAACCGAATATTGCCGCGCAGCATGCCCACATCTACTGCATCCGGCTTATCCTTCACGTCAGGCTCGGTGTCGATAATCTCTACATAGCGCTTGAATCCTGCGATTCCTTTCGGATAACTCTCGATCACGGTATTAATCTTCTGGATCGGGCCGAGGAATACGTTCGTCAGCAAAATAAACGCCAAAAACTCTCCGTAAGATAATTCCTTCTGAATGACAAACCATGTACCGCACAGCAGTACAAATACGGTTACAATACGCATCAAAATATAACTGATTGACGTATTCCACGCCATGATGCGATAAGATAACAGCTTCGTCTTGCGGAAGCGGCCGTTGTTCTCTGCGAACAACTCCTTCTCATGTGTCTCGTTAGCAAAGGCTTGAACAACGCGGATGCCGCCAATGCTGTCTTCTACGCGAGCATTGAAATCAGCAAGGTCTGTCATCATTCTCCGAAATGTCCCCATCATCTTCTTATTGAAATAGATCGTGATGGAACATAGTAACGGAACAACGACGAACGTCAACACGGCCAGCTTCCAGTTCAACCCTAGCATAAGACCAAATGCGCCGAGCAGTGTCATCACCGCAATGAATAAATCTTCCGGCCCATGGTGGGCTACCTCTCCGATTTCAAGGAGGTCATTTGACATGCGGGACATCAGCTGCCCTGTCTTATTGTTATCGAAAAAACGAAATGACAGCTTCTGCAGGTGCTCGAACATTTTCTTGCGCATATCTGTCTCAATGTTAATGCCGAGCATATGCCCCCAGTACGTGACGACAAAATGCAGCACCATATTAATCAAATAGATCACGAGCAGGCCAATGCAAGCCCATACGATCCACGTCCAGTTCCCCGTTGGCAGCAGCTTGTCCACAACCTGGTTCACTGCCAGCGGGAACCCGAGCTCAAGTAATGCGACGAATACCGCACAGGTAAAGTCTAAGAAGAACAGCCCCATGTAAGGACGGTAATAGGAGAAAAACCTTCGCAGCAATCGATTCCCTCATTTCTCTATGTCAGTATAATCATAATCAACAATCTATGTCATTATATAGCATTGATAATGATTATCATAGAGAAAAATAAAAAAGACTCGAGTTCACTCCTCCGTGACCCCGAATCTTCAGAAATACATCGATATTATAATTGCGTTACCAATCAAATTACACTGCTAGGCTCATTATCGAACAAATGGTTGCACTCATTCATCAAATAAGTCATATACGCCAAGGCATCCCGCTTCCTCTCCCACTTCGAAGCATAGAGAGACTCCCCGATGCCTCGTCTTTCGTTGATCGATTCTTGCAGAATCTTATGCCACCGCGCAGGAACTATGCTCAATGCATATTCCCCCGCTCCAGCCTTACTCACAATCGCTCTTTCACGGAACGTATACCACTGTCTGGTTACACCAAGTACCCCCCACGCAATTTGAGCACGATTGAGCAGCAGGAAGGAATGAATAGACAAGAACGGTGTTGACCTTTGTATCCAATTCGCCCAATAGGTGTTCAAATTCTCATGCATGTCAGACAAGAACAAGTTCATATCTAAGGGAATATCCAATTCAGCCACAGGCGGCCCAACAATTGCTAGGCCGTGATGCTTCATTTCATACCAGGTCACAGGATTGAGCTCGAAATAACCTGCTCGGTTCATCTTCCCATCACAATAATAGGGAAACGACGCAATTTCATGAGGCAACTTGCTTATATCCTCCCAAGTCAAGTAGATCCCGTTCATATTAGGCTTTGGAGCAAACCGCCTTACTTTCGCATGAATAATAGCCATTTGTCTGATCTCATCTGCATTCAGTCGTTCACGAGTGATCGCAATGAAGTCAATATCGCTTAATGATAACGAATAATCCCCTAACGCAATTGAGCCATAGACATACAAACCCTCTAGCCAATCCTGCTTATATTCGTCAATTAACTTGATATATCGATTCAGAATAGTTTCAATCTCAGGTTGTATATTCACCAATGCTGTACGCTCCCTTGTATGTTACAAACTGCTCGGATACACAAACATCGCGATGATAACCAATACGATAAGCAAACTAGCAATAAATACACCATAGCGGACACCACGTAGATGTTCCGTCTCCTTGTCGTAGTGCTCTCCTCGGCGAAATATGCCATAATATAACCCCAACATCAATTCAAGCACCATCTTCATAAAGCTCTTCAGCGTTCGCATGGGTAAAAAAACACTCCCTATCTAATCAGATAATGATCATTACCTCTTCTGACTAGTCTTGATGCAGCGCTTATTTCCTTTATGACATTCTCAATATAGGCGACATCCTTCTCTTTTAGCGAGCAACCGAAATAATCTCTCTAAATAGTATTAGTTGAATATGGATTCATTCATTCCAAAAAAGTCATATGCGGCATCGTGTCCTTGTAATAATCCAAGCGATCCGCCAATTGACCGGAGTGGAATTCAAATCGGTGTCCGTCTGGGTCTGTGAAATAGATCGACCGCTTATCCCGCTCATCGCGCTCTCTTCCAGGCAGTATTCGGGCACCGTATTGGACAAGCTTCGTCTTTATCTCATCAATATCATGTTCGCTTACGGTAAAAGCAATGTGGGTATAGGTAGGGTGAATCTCATCGCGTGGTACGTCTTGCTCTTCATTTAACGCAATCCATAATCCATGTAAATCGAAGTATGCCAGCTTGCGCCCCTTCACGACTAATTTCGCCTCAAGAATATGCTCATAAAATGCAATCGAGCGCTCCAAATCAGAAACAGAGAAGCATAGATGGTTCAATCCCTGCACCTTCATGTCTATTTCTCGCCACCTTTGTTAGTATTCATCGTTCATCCCGGAAATGTGTGATCATGCAAAAATGCACAGGAGGCGAATCTAGCGATTCGCCTACCCTGTTAGGAGTTGCTGACAGTTATGTACGATTGCTATCTAATCGATCAGTTTGTGCTGGAATATACATGCGCTGAACCTCTATTGGCCCAGGCATAAAACCAAGATTGTAGTATACCGATTCCGCTGTATTCCCCTGCATCACATACAGTCTTAGAACAGGATAGTGCCCTTTCAAATTAGATAATGCCGTTTGAAGCATTCTTGTAGCAATCCCCTGCCCCGAATAGGAAGGATGCACGGCAATATTATAAATAGCTGGGTAGCTTCCTTGCATGGACACGAGACATGCGCCTACCACTTCATTCGTATGACTATCGACAACGATCGTCGAGGCGTTCCTTACCAAGTCATTCGTGTAAGACACATATTCGCGGATATCCTCTTGATAGAATTGCATATCCGTCTGCTGTCTGCGAATGGCATCTATCGAACCTGCACCGGCAAAACTTCGATATAAGAGCCTCGCAATGTCATTCTCGTTCCGCAGTTGATTGATGCCATCCTGCTGGATCATTTCTGTAGTCTCCACAACAAAGCAATCTTCCCACGTGATTACAAAAGCTTCGGTTGGCCGCTGCATCCAGCGGCATCTGAATGCTGATGGCCAGAAGCCAGCCCTACCTAGCAGCTCAACCTGATCTGGCAGTACCTCGAATATAATAATATCCTTGCTTAGATCAGACCAGTTGATTAGCGCTTCCTTCAATAATAGCACGATGCGCCGTTCATCTCTGAATGGCGGGATGAAGAAGAGTGTAAACATGACATTGGGTGCTATCACTACCCCACCAATGAGAGCTTCGCCTTCATAAATCCAGAAGGGATCACGCCATCCTTCATACTCATATCCTTGATCCTTGAAAAAACCGTTATATTCTGCATTATAATAAACAGAGCTGTATATGCCCCATTCGATCTTATCAGCCTTCAGCAGGTATACCCGTTCCGATAACGCATAGCGCTGCTGCTCAGGCTCCCATGGTGGGATCATTGCCATATGCATCACCTTTCAGCTGTTTTAGGTCAGTTCCCATCATGCTGTATCTGCTCATATTCGTCCTTCAACACGCTCATCACGATAACATCCGTGTACTTTCCGTCCTTGAACATCTTCTGGCGGAGTCTCCCTTCCTCCTTGAAGCCACAGCTGATATAACAACGATGCGCCCGCTCATTTAATGCATACACCTCCAGCTCCAGCCGGTTCAAATTCAAGGAGTGGAATACAAACTTCTGCATCAGCCGAATCGCTTCTCTGCCATAACCGGCACCCAGCATATCTTTGCGGCCGATCACGATGCCAAGTACGGCGGAGCGATTTTTCCAGTCAATTTGATGCAAATCGATTTGACCGATATAATCCAACGATTGCCGATCAGCGATGACGAAGCCTTTCGATTTAGACGAACTGTCAATCATCATTTCTAGGAAGGCTTCCGTATCTTGTTCCGCATGCGGATACAAAAAAATATCACTCAGTGTATTCGTTATCTCCTCATCATTTGCCCATTTCCGAATCCATTCCAAATCTTCTCTGCGATATTCGCGTAATGTGATGCGGTTTCCATGTAAATATGGCATCATCAGCACCGTCCTCTCTTGAAATTATTAGCTATTTCCTACCATTTTTTTGCTATCATAACAATCAAGACCTAATCCATCAAGGTAATTTTCATTACAAGCTATTCTTTACTTCGTACCACCTGTATACAGACTGCCATATCCACTCTTTGAAAACATCACACTAGGGTGCAACACTTCGATGGCTGCGTACTGCATTAGCATTATGCAAGACTTTTCCTTAGAATCACGATGCAACAGGAAGCAGAGGTACACGTAGAGGAATAATTAGGGTATGATGAAATAAATAACAACTTGGGGGTGCTACTCATTCAAACGGAAAAAGAAAATCCAGAAGCAAGTCTGCTATCTTCTAATAAGCTTATGAACATGCACGCTGAAGCCCTCTTTACGCATGATGACAAGATGCGGCTTCGATCGATTAACGAGCCGTGGCCTGGTGAGCGTCCAGCTCCCCGCTTTTTCTTAGGACGAACCATGGATGGCAAGACGATATGGAGATTACGCCATGATGTTCCAATCTCGGTAGTCGAACAACTGGAGTCATTAATTAAAGTTGAACCCGCAATTCGTGATATTCATGCAATACCGAAGCACTATGAATCCTATATGAGCCTCCTGCATGCTGAACAATTCACAATGGGGCCTTGTTACTATGTACCTGATACCAGCTTGGCGGATGCGAGTTCGGAGAAGCCAGTAACGATCACGAAAGAAAATATAACAAAATGGGATTACAGCGGTTTCGAGTGGCTGGTCTCAGAAATCGAGTATGCACAGCCTTGCGTCGCAATCGTTCACCATGAGCAGATTGTATCGCTATGCCGGAGTGTTCGTATTTCTTGTCATGCCCATGAGGCTGGGCTAGAAACGCTTCACGACTTTCGTGGTAGAGGGTACGCAGCTCACGTAGTTGCAAGCTGGGCTCAAGCGGTTCGCAGGATCGGAGCCATCCCGTTATACAGCACGTTCTGTGACAACTTCTCTTCACAGCGTGTCGCCGCAAAAGCTAATTTTCCAATATACGGAGTCAACTTCACTATCAGATAGCACCTATCTATAGCAGGTAAAAAAAAGCACCGAGGTTCGGTGCTTTTGGCTTTTCTTACACACTTCACAAATTCCCTATCTCACGCCTGCTTCTTCATGTTGCTTGTACGTTGACGTTGACGAAGCGGGATATTGACGCCCAACACGCCGATTATGATGAGCCCAGCTCCAACGATATGATAGTACTGCAAGCTTTCGTTCAAGATCATGACACCTGCTCCCATCGTCACAACCGTCCCTAATTGCGTAAATACGCTTACCTTCACTGCCTCTAGCTTCGATAATGCATAGTTCGTCAAGTATGCGGTCATCAGAGAAGACAACACGCCCAAGTAGAGAATGGAGACTACGAACATCGGATCGAACAGCGGCTGCATCACTTTCCATGTCGTTCCTTGGGCAATATGCTGGAAGATCGCCATCGCATTAAAGAGCACGAATCCGAAGCAGGTCATAATAAAGGTTACATCCATCACTCCATATTTGCGTGTTCTCTTGCGTGCAGCAACGTTGTATCCCGCTAAGGAGAGAACAGACAGGAAGACGAGCAAGATACCTGATAAACTTGTATTTCCAACGTTAACGCCTTTCATCGCAAAGATATAAATTAGTCCTGAAACCGATAAAAGCAGAGCAATTTTCTGCTGCCATGTGGAATGTTCCTTGAGCCAATACGATGCGAATATCATCGTGAATATCGGTACAGCCGCCTGAATAATCCCAGCCTCCGAAGCAGATACGGTGACGAGCCCGAAGGTTTGAAAGGCAAAAAACAATCCGGGATAAAGAACCGCCAGCGGGACAATCGTCGCAACATCCTTCCATCGCAGGTTCAGCTTTACTCTTCCGAACAGAATCAAGATCATGATAGCCGCAAAGGATGCCGTAAATCGATAGGCAAGCATGTCTAGCGAGTTTACGCTTTGCAGCGCTATTTTTACAAAAACAAAGGAAAATCCAATAATCAGTGTATTTAGGATAGCGGCGATATACGCTTTTTTTACAGCTGAATGATTCATGATCTCTTCCTCTCTTCCTTGCTTGCAAGCAATTGGTTACTGAAGGCCCTACAACCATGTTAATTGCTGCAGCACTATGCTACAATCAAGAAAATTAGCATCTGTACCGGTACAGATTCGAGGTGAATGGAGAACGATGTATAAATTCGAGCAGGTCATTCAGAATTTGGAGCGCAATCTGGAGAAGCACACCTTGAACGACGGGGATAAACTTCCTTCCATTCGCGAGCTTGCCATTCAATATGGAGTCAATAAGAGCACGATCATTCGGGCACTGCATGATTTGGAAGAAAGACATCTCATCTATTCGGTGGCGAAGAGCGGCTATTACGTTGTTCGGACACGAAATCAAGCAGATTACAAGAAGCAGGAGATCATCGATTTTGTCTCCGCCGCGCCTGACCCTGGCGTGTTCCCATACTTGGATTTCCAGCACTGCATCAATAAAGCGATCGATACCTACAAAAATGATCTATTCATCTATGGGACCTCTCAAGGGCTGCCATCTCTACTTGCACTCATGCAGCGGCATCTCGCCAATTATCAGGTGTTTACACAGCTGTCCAACATCTTCATTGTATCAGGGGTGCAGCAAGCCCTCTCCATACTTTGTACCATGCCTTTTCCGAACCAAAAAAGGATGATTCTTATTGAACAGCCTTGTTATCATCTGCTGGTCGAACATCTGCAAACGCATCAACTTCCTGTAATGGGCATTCGCCGAACGGAGCAAGGCATCGATATGGACGAACTAGAACGAATATTCCGTACGGAGGACATTAAGTTTTTTTATACGATACCAAGATTCCATAATCCGCTTGGATCTTCCTACCGTACCGAAGAAAGGAAGCGAATCGCTGCCCTCGCACGCAAATACGACGTCTATATCGTCGAGGATGATTATTTGGCCGATTTGGAACACAATCCGAAGTCCGATCCACTATATGCGTACGATCAATCTGGGCATGTCATTTACTTGAAGAGCTACTCGAAGATTATTTTTCCAGGGCTCCGCATTGGGGTGGCTGTGATTCCAGATGTACTAATCCAGACGTTCAATCGGTATAAACGAACACAGGATATTGACAGTTCCATGCTATCGCAGGGAGCGCTCGAAATCTACTTAAAGAGCGGCATGTTCGAGCATCATCGCGAGAAAATACGCACCTCGTATGCCAGAAGGTCGCAGCTCATGCAGGCAGTATTGCGTGATATCTCCCTTCAGCAGCATGAACATTTCGCAATCCCAAGCGCTTCATCCCATCTAACGGTGCATACCCATCTGGAACTGCATGACAGACTGCCTGTGCAGCGGCTTATTTCGGATGCACAAAAGAAATCGATTCATCTCGAATCGATCGACAAGCATTACTTAGCTTCGTTCCCGGCAAGCAATTTGTTGAAAATCAATGTGACGAATGTGCCTGAGGATCGCATCGAGCATGGGCTGCGTCAGCTCATAGAGATAGTGAGCACTATTCAGTTCAACAAAGGATAGCCTGAACCAAGAGCCCCTACGAAGCGAAAAGGAGCGGCTCTCCTTAAGGTCAATTACTGACCACTCAAGAGACCGCTCCTCTTTCTCATGCAAATGCAAATTATGTATTCGCCAGATTCAATTGCCACGATACACCGAACTTGTCCTGTACCCAAGCAAATTTGGCGCTCCAAGACGAGGCTTCAAGCGGCATCAGCACCTGTCCTTCCTCAGACAGCTCCCGAAATACTCGATCGATTTCTTCTTCCGAATCGCATGTCACGAATAAGGATATAGCCGGCGTGAACTCATGGCGATGCTGCTTGTCCAAGTTATCAATGCACATGAACACCTGTCCTTTCAACGAGAACACGGCGTGCAGCACCTTATCCTTATCGCCTTCGTCCAGATTAGGCATTGCATCTCCATGTCGTACAAGGCTTATCACCTCAGAAGGTTGAAATACGGAAGTATAGTGCTTGATTGCCTCTTCCGCATTGCCGAAGAACATCAGAAACGGATTGATATTCGATGCGTTCACGCAAGTTCATCTCCTTTAGCATTTATCCCCTTCTACTAATATTCTCGACTGCTGTCATACACATACCAAGCATCATGAACGGCATCTTTTAAAAAAACTCGACTGAATGGAACCAGTTCGTAAGACCGATTCTTAAGATAAAAAATATAGCCAATGACACCCTAAATGCAGTGCCTTTTGGCTTTATAATCTCGTAACGCCCCAGCGTTTAGCAGTTAGGTATTAACGATCACATTTCAATTATTGTTTATGTGGAATGGATCATAACAGCATATTTCTCCAAATACGCCCCTCGCTGTACCTCGTCCCATTCCAATGCTGGATCAATCTGAATTGCGATCATGTCCAGCAGCTCCCCTTTTTCAAATATGCAGTGATAATCGTAGCAGTACATATCGCTTCTCATGCCCTGAAGAACTTGGGGCATATTAGAGGCGACTCCTTGATTATGAACATCCATAATCCAATCTACTCGTTTCCAATCCAAGATGCCCTCGTCTGTCTTAATCGGCGTATTGTATGTATAGCTCTCTTCTAACCTTGCTGCGTACAAATACATACCGCCAAACCTCGTCCCGTCCACCATCCAACTGACGATACCCTTGAATGTCAAATCCGTGGGCGTTATTCCCGTTTCTTCTATCAATTCACGTTCCATCGATTCACGAGGAGACTCCTCTGCTTTCAGCTTGCCGCCGATGCCATTCCAGCACCCCATCCAGCTCGGTTTCTCCCGATTAAGCAGCAGAACCTCGTTCCCGCGTTGAATATAACAGATATTGTAGATTAGCATATGATGTCTCTCCTGATGTTTCATAATGACTTCAGTTATCGTATCAAATATAAAGCTAATTAGCGACAGTGGCATGCGATAAAGGATAGCAGTACGCCCGTTAGTAAATAACCCTCTTCCTCTGAGACATCCCGTCAAAGAGGTTGATGATCGAGTTCTCCCTACTTGAAATGACTAATGTCTCAGTGCCACATCCTGCACTTTATTCAGCTGCTAATGGCTTGGCATGATGAAATCGAATAATCGAAAAAGCATCAATCGTAGATCCGAGCACTGCGTCGCAAATAGGGTGCAGGTTCGGAGTAAATCGCAATTCTACACCGGCTTGTACGATGTGCTGAATGAGATCGGTCATCGGCTCAATCAGAATGGGCTTCACCGTTTGTTGCGAAATATAGTACCCAGCATTCGCATCTAGTAACTGAAAAGTGGAATCTTCAAACGTATATTTATAGATCGTTGTATTGCTTATCTGCTCGAGCCAGTCATTCTCAACCACTATTATTTTGTTTGCCACTGTGTGACCAAAGAATCTCGCTTCATCTTCCGTACTCATCATGTCCGATTTTGCATAAATGACCCTTGGACAATCTCGGGGCAAATAATAGTGAACCGCATTCTCCTCATTTATTGCCCATACTGCCGGCGGAATATGCGATTGTTTTGCTGGACGCGGTATAAATGTGGAAATGGTTGAATCTTCACTAAAATGGTATAGCATCGCTGATCTCCTTCACATATTCTTGTTGTCTTGTACTGTCTTGTACTGTCTTGAATCTCATGTCTCCTCTATCATTCAAATCATATCTACTGTCTACCATGATATGATTTCTCCAAATCAGTTTCCAGCTACAATTCTACAAATATATTTTGAGATCCAACAGATCTCGAATCATCGCATCCGCCTCTGCAGGTATCTCATAATACTTATCTTCCTTCTTGATTGCAGTCATTCCAATTGCACGGCTTGCCCTCACGTCATTGTCCGGATGATCGCCGACGTAAATCGCTTCTTCTGCTCGAACAGACAGTTTATACAATGCACGATGGAAGATAGCTGGATCTGGCTTGCGTAGCCCTTCCCACTCGGAAATCAAGATACAGTCAAAATAGGCTTCAATGCCAAGACCCTGCACATTCGCATACTGAAATTGACCATATCCATTCGATAGCAACCCAAGCTTCAAGCCTTGCTGCTTGATGAGGTCCAGTACCTCCAGCAAATTCGGAAAGCCTATGCAGTGTCGGTGGAAATTCGTGATGTAATCCTCAAGTAATTCCTCCCACGACATGTCCAACCCACATTCCTGAATCATCTGCCGGTAAACTGCATCCTTCCATACATAACCCCGGCAATCCAACTCGACAAATCGATTCACGAAGGCCTGCTTATCGATCTTCTGCAAGCCTCTGAATCTCACATATTGATCCTCAAGAAAAGATAGCAATGAGCTCTCTCGATCCAATAACGTACCATCCAAATCGAAGATAACAGCCTTCACACCGACACCTCCTGACTCGTACATCAGCACATTATTAACAACAACTATCACTCACTTATGAGAATGTGGTATGATCTTTCACTTCAAGCTCAATTATTTCAACATGCTCCTCACCATAACTATCTGACCAACGCAATTTGACATAACTGCCAGCGAAGTCATCCTTCGTCATGCTCCGCTCGAACTCAGTAGGCTCGCTTTGAGTGGAGCCCAAGTGATCCAATTCCGATAATAGTTGCACACTGCCGTTCGTAGCTAGCATTCCACTCGTAAGAACTCCCTCTTCGCGTTCCCCATGCTTCTCGTAATATTCAATATAGAACGATGAGGAATCCTTAATTTCCTTGGTGTCACCCAAGTAAGTCAATGATGCAGATCCTCTTCGTATCGAATTCGATGTTCGCATCACCTGATAATGACGAAGCTTCCAGTGCTCTGACTGCCCTCTTAACTCGAACACATCCAACGCAGGCTGCACAACTGTCTCATTTTCTTTCTCTTTCTCTTTCTCTGTCATAAGGCATCCTATCGTGATCAAGTTTGTAATAAGCAAGATAAGCGCTATCCCCCATGCTACTTTAGAATGACGCATCATGCTCAACCTCCTTGCTTCCGATTGTCATCTTCAATTACCACTTCTGAATATATCCCGCCTTGCGCAAATACTTCTCATTGAATGGATTCAACTCTGGAATCGGTTCATCAAGAGCGAAATACTTCACTTCCAAACCCTCATGATCATTCACGACAGGTGTTCCCGTTACATCCAAAGCTTCATACACAGCAATTACATTATAGACTTCATCACCGTGCGGGTATTGGAAGTACATATCCGATCCAGACAACAGTGTAACAAATTTCATTCCTCCTGCACGAAGTCCCGTTTCCTCATAAAGCTCGCGATGCGCCGCTTCCTCCATCGATTCCCCTAATTCCATTGCGCCGCCTATCGTTCCCCAATCCAGAGTATCCGCCCGCTTTTGAAGCAATAAGTGGCCTGCTTCATTAAATACGAGTACACAGGCACCTACTAAAAGCAATGGCTTCGTACCTACAACTTTCCGCAATTCCGATATATATCCCATTTCTTTCATATCTCCTTTATGAACGCTGTGTTGTTAGGCAGAATGCTGAATATGAATATTAACCCCAAAATTAGGCATAATCATTATCCTAAAAACAGGAACCGATGTACATACAAAAAAAGCCATGCTTCCTTCGTTAAGATAAGCTGGCTGTTCTGGTCTACTTTGCATTTATGTAGTAGATGAGATGATCTGTCCACGCGTCATTTTCATATATAAATCCTTTTCGAATACACTCAAACTTCATTCCAACCCCTTCTGCACATTTGATTGAAGGAGTATTATCAAGGTTAATATGCGCCTCAATGCGATGATAATTAAGTTTTTCAAACGCAAAAGTAATTGCTGCAGCTACAGCCTCTTTTCCATACCCCCTTCTCCAGTATTGATTATGAATCATATAACCTAATCTGGCCCATTGAAAATCATCCCGCAATAGCGTAGAAAAGTCGATGGCCCCTACATGGGCGTTGTCTTCTTTTCGAAAGATGCCGAAAAAATATAGTTTATCTTCGACAGCCAATCTTCGATGATTGTCTATCTCGAGTTGAAACCATTCTTCGGTGTATCTGCTCATCTCAACGGTGCCTTCATCATATTTGTGCTGTGCAGGCATCCTATTTTCATATCCAGCTAGCCATGCGAAGTAGTCTTCTCCCTCAAGCGGTCTAATCACAAGCCGTTCAGACTGTATACGGTAAGAGCACTTGTTCAACCAAACACCTCATCTTCAACTGAGATTTATTATGATAAAGATCGCTATTTCTCCACACCATACAGATAAAGATGCATATCTCCGATCTGATATGGCTTGACGAATTCTTTTATAACAGCCATCCCTAGATCCCATAATCCAAAGCCATACATCTGCCGCAATTGCAGCCGCTCTGATTCTAGTATCATCTCTGCCTCACCTTAATGCTTCATTAGGATGCAATAACGAACCTACGCCCTTATTGCGATTTCGATCAGTTCCTGTTCAATACGACGAGCATCATCAAGATGGAACATATGAGCGGATTTATCCATCCAGATCAACCGTTTGCCAGCAGGGGCCTCCAACTTCGCGCAAAACGTTTCTACAAACTGCCCATGCACATGAACATCATGTCTGCCGTGTATAAATGTAACTGGTATATCAAGCCTTGTTAATTTGTGTTCCAGTTGAATTTCGGCAAATTCCTCGACCATGCGCTGCGTATAAGTCGTTCGGAATCCATTGATCGTGTTTATCACATCTCGCAGCGTATAATCTGGTGAGCGGAGCAACATGCTTATAGCAGCCTTCATTCCTGGGGATTTCGTATCCTCATCCTCATACACCATGGAGTTGAATCTGCCCATCCATTTGCGAAGCGTACCCCACTGCTCCACACTATCCACATATGGGGGATCACCACATCGAAGCAGTTCGTCTCGCGCTTTTTTCATACCTCTTGCATCCGCCTGTCGCAGTGTCCATTCCAAACAGAGCTTGTCGTTTTCAGCCCAATTTATAATCTGTGAAATACCGATATACGCATGAATCTGCTCCGGAATTTCGGCTGCCAGCCGCAGCCCAATGATTGATCCCCAAGAATGGCCAACAAGCGTGACCTTTTCACATCGATAGGTGTTCCTTACATAATGGATGAGTTCCTGTGCATCGTCTACAAATTGCTGCACATGAAATGATGCCCGAGGCGTACCGCTGGAGTAGGTTTTGCCTGAACCACGCTGATCCCACATAACGAGTGTATAATGTTCCATAAGTTGCTTGGTCGTAGTAGCGATAACGTAATCCCTTCCACGACAAGATACACCTGGCAACGGCAGACCAGGACCACCATGAAGCATAAGCAGGATAGGAAGACCTTCTCTTATCGATTGAACCAATATGTATTGTTCAATTCCACCGATCTGAACCTTCTCAATCTTATTGATGCCAGTATGAGGAATGTTGAACTCTCGTTTAGCTAACCATTTCATAGAGCTCCCCCTTGCAATCAGTGCGTCCCACGCAAACGGTACCAATAGCGATATGCCTCTTTGTACTGAAGCTTCTGATAGAGGTGCAAGGCAGGCGCATTGTTCTGTACGACGAGAATATAGCTGCGAGATGCCCCTAAGCCCAGTCGAGGTTTTATGAGAATCCAGGACTGGGCCAACTTTCAATATGTACCTTACAAATAGACTTTTCGCTTGAATACAGCAATGATATCTCTGGACTGACCATGGGTGGTGCTCGTGTCGAAGCAGGACACTAACTCCCATCCTTCGTAGCCGGCTTCATTCAGCATTTGCTCGAAGCCATCTTCATCGACCTTGCCGCCCAGAAATCCTCCTGTCTTATATTTGATCGTACGATATTCCCACTTCGTATCCAACTTATCATCTCCTACGATAGCCAAAATAACTGTTCTCGTAAATTATATCACGATACTTCAGACAGATGATGACGCTCCTGCTGAAACGCCATGTCTCTCCCGAAATTCTCGCGCTAGTATACTCATCATAATAGAGTCGTGATATTCATGATTGTAGTAAAGTGCTTCTCTCTGAATCCCCTCTTGTACAAACCCAATCTTCTCGTAGGCTCGGACTGCCCTTGCATTGTATGAAAATACAACCAATTCAATTCGATTGAGGTTCAGCATACCGAAGCCGTAATCCAACATAAGAATCATTGCTTCCGAACCGTACCCTTGCCCGCAGTCCTCTTCAGCGAATATCGCGATACGAATATGACCGCTCCGATTCGATGGATCCATATCCATAATCGCAATTTCTCCAATCGGCCGATCATCCTCCTGCAGCGCGATAACGAACTGTGCCCGTTCACGGTCAGATGCAATTGTATCCAAATAGTTTCGCAGTACTTCTCTGGAAAACAACTTTTTCGTACCCGTCAATCGGTTAGACTCCTGTTGGAGTAATGCCTCATAGTACCAATCTATGTCGTCACCAGTAAATGGACGTAAGTATATTCTTTTTCCTGCTATCCCTTTGCGTGAATTGCTCATTTTACGTCACCCTCTTCAGTATATTTGGAAAAGAAAAATAGTTATGTAGCCGTGTTCTTTGCTTTTCGAACTTCCAGTTCATTTTCGACCCTTTGCCGCAGCGCCTTTTCATTCAGCCCTTGCTGCACAAATTGAAACCGCGTGCCTATTCTCCGCTGTACACGGTCTATGACTTGCCCAGAATGATAGGCTGTATGTCGATGGCCTGATCGAAGCGGGTATCAGGGTTCGAGAGCCGCTTCGTATTGCGGTCGACGTGCGCGATGATATGCAGCACAATGCTGCCAATACAATTTTCACCCTCTGACTCCTGATCCCACAGCATTTCAGGTGAAATGCATTGAAGACATGACAACAGCTTTACTTGATAGTGGGAAACCAGTCGATGTTTGGATATCAACAGAAACTCATCTAACTGTACATCATTCACTTGCACCTATCTCCGCCCCCATTTCCAGCTTCAAGAGCCAATTAAGCAATCATCCTGTAGATCAATATCCCCAGGCCTACGACCATAATGATAGCCCCGCCGATCTTGGTAAGCATGATGTAGTCATCACTGGGCCCGGAGTCTCCATCTACGGCCCACCCATGCTTCATCTCCCATCCGAATTCAGGAAAGAAGAAGCTGACAGCTCCTGCAATAATAATAAGAACAGCGAGAAAAGTCATAAGCAGCACGTCCTCCGCTTCACTTATTTGCCTTCATTTCGACCTTACTCTTGGAAAGAAGCCTGATAGTGACTTGTATCTCCATGCTGAACAATTACAGCTTGTGGTTCACCAGCAATAATCTCTACCTGACTGAGACTAGTTGGCTGAATGTGTGGCGGCTCCCAGAGTTGATCTGGAAGTCTGTGCTCAAAGTAAGCCATCAGCGTCTTCACGACAACCGTATGTGTCACGATCAGAATCGACTTGCCTTCGTTGTCTGCAATCATGGACTGTACATACGGCAGCACTCGATGACGAAGCTCTTCGAATGTCTCTCCGTTCACGCTCTTATATTCGGTCGGCTCATACCAAAATGCCTCGAACTGATCTGGATAGGCTCGCTGCAATTCATCTGCAAGCTGTCCTTCCCAGTCTCCCATATGAATTTCCTTCAACGCATCCGTACTAATAATCGGGATATCACGCTCCCCGCGAATGAGCCGTGCCGTCATATCCGTTCTGCCGCTGCTGCTGGCATAGATGCAATCAATCGCTGTATCCTTCATCGCTTCACCCAACCATTGTGCCTGCCTAACCCCAAGCGCCGTCAACGGGGAGTCCATATGCCCCTGCATGCGCCGCTCCACATTCCATTCGGTTTGGCCGTGGCGGACAATATATAATGTCGTCTTCTTGCTCATCGTTATCACTCCTATTCGCGAGCCGTTACTCGTTCGAAATCATTTCTGCACATACAACACAACCCGATCTGAGATACGGATGATCCTGGATCGGGCTTATCACGAGTAAATGCTGTTCCATTATTATACATACGAATTTCGATATTAGAAGTTACAAAATCGAGTATTATCCGATAACCACGCTATGCCCTACGATATGCATTCCAATCGAATTGCTGCAAGTCTTCTACTTGGAACGTTTCTCTAAGCAGTACGCCCAGCGAGTAATGGCCTAATTCCTCTCGATAACGCTGTTCCGCATTGGTGAAGGCTTGGGTCATTATTGTCTCACCGACCGCGACAGCACGCTGATCCGAAAAGATCTGATGAACCAAATCCGTCGTTTTCAAAAATGGCTTGGTGCCCTCTATCGCCTCAAACACATCGAGCAGCCGAATGTCATCCGCATTCTTCGCGAGTTGAAACCCACCGTTCTTTCCCGAGGTCGATGTAATCAGTTTTTTCACGACCAGCATTCTCATAATCTTTTTCAAAAAAGACGGCGACACATCCAGTCGATCGCTGATCGTATCGCTCGTGACTGCATCTCCATGATGCTGAGTAGCCAGCATCACCAAAATGCAAATCGCCTGCTCTACCCCACTTTTTATTTGCATCCTTATCTCCTTCTACTTGCTGTTTCCGAAATATAATTGCACCAGCCATGTGCGTCTCTACTTCCATTATAGATATTTTCCAATCCGACACAAATAAAAAAGAGCATGGTGTACCTGCTGAGTACCCATGCTTCGCATTCCTCTATCCGAAATTATCAATGTTAGAATATGAGTTCATCCAATTCGATCGGAGCCCGCGTCAGCAATTCATAACCATCCTTCGTTATGAGAACCGTATCAGAATGCCGGAAGCCTCCAACGCCTTCCACATAGATCCCTGGTTCAATCGAAATCACCATATTTTCTGTAAGCACCTCATCGCTGCCTTCCGCCACAAATGGCGCTTCATGATTGCTTAACCCAATCCCATGCCCCGTTCGATGCAGCAAATTGCCGATAAGTCCATATTGCGCTAAGTAATTCCGCGCTGCCAAATCAACTTCCTTCGCGTTAACGCCCGGCTTCAATACGCCCAGCGCCGCTTTGCGGGCATTCATCATATATTGGAATAATTCGGTTTCTTCTTTCGTCGGATTTCCTAAGAAGAAGGTGCGCTCGCATTCCGAGGCATACCCATTAATTCGGTAATAGGTCATCGCCACATTCGGGCCATCCCCAACCTTTTTGTATATATCCGGCACCCCATGCGGCATGGCACTCTCAGGAGCTGGCCAGACGACGGCTAACAGGTTCGTGTTCAAGGGATCCAACTGCTTGGTCTTAATCAGCTCTACCTGCGGAATTTGAGTCAGGGCGGACATTTCGAGTACCATCGTTTCTCTCGACGCCTTCTTGAAAATGTCGAGCATCGTACGATCCGCTATATTTGCACAAAAGCGAATGCGCTTCAATTCGTATTCGCTCTTGATCTGCCGTTCGGCTGCGACGAAGCGACATAGCTCTACATGGCTCTCTTGAATGCGGACATAATGCTCAGCCAGAATGTTCGCCTCTACACCGATGTGCTGGAATTTATGTAATACACTGCTTAGCCGTTCAAACCAATTCTCACCGGCAGGTGATGGATAATCCCAATAAGACACAGTATCTGTGTCCAATATCCCTTTTTGGACATGTGCCTCTTCTAATTTAGGCACGACCAAGGTTGGCTTGCTATCAAGTGAAATGACGATAAAAAATGGCCGTTCTTCGGGACTGTACGTAATATTCGTGTAGTACCAAATATCCTCCTGTGACGATACGACATATGCATCATAGCCCTTCGCTTCCATCTTTGCTTTCAATTTGGCAATACGCGTTTCCAACTCCTGCTTCAACATCCTGATACCACCCTTCCGCATGATGTAATAAAAATTTCGATTTATTCATCTACTTTTTTTATCTATTATGGATTATAATTGTCTACAAATAGTTTTGCAACTGCTCTTTTCATTCAGTAGCAGTCTATAAAGAAAGGTGGCTCCCCATTCATGAATATCGGCACGTTGGCGCGTGATAAGGATTACCTCTTGGAGACAGTGCTCTTTGCAGGAAAGTTGCTTCTGGAGAACGGAGCGGAAACAAGTCGGGTTGAGGATACGATGGAGCGGATGATTCGCCACGCCATCGGAGATTCCCGTCCAACTAGCGATTACACCTACGTAACCGTCAATGGCATTTTCGTGAAGCTGAATTCGGGCGGTTCTCAATTTCAGAGAATCGATAAGCGACAGTATGACTTGAATAAAATATGCGGCATCAATCAGATATCTCGGGACTTTGCTGCTGGCCGCATTAGTCTTCAAAACATGCGGCATCGTCTATTCGCAATTGAAAGGGATGTGTGCAAGCTGAAGCTGTGGCACAAGTTCATATGCACAGCCTGCTTGAGTGGGAGCATCATTCTCCTATTTGGAGGATCATTCGTGGATGTGCCAGCAGCCATATTCGCAGGCCTCGTTTCCTATTTCATACATACCTGGTTGACACGAGCATTGCATGCGCCCTTCCTGCCTGAATATGGGGCGGCCTTGCTTGGCGGTATGGCAGGCTATATAGCTTTTACTTATAGAGGGGTGCATCTTGATCTCATCATGATGGGGGCGGTTGCTCCGCTCGTACCGGGCATCGCTATCACGAACGCGATTCGCGATATGATGGCCAGACATTATATTTCCGGCATGATCGTGGCAATCGAAGCGTTGTTTACCGCTAGCGCGCTCGGCGCCGGCATTGCAAGTGCATCTTATCTATTTCTTCGGTAAATCAGACAAAGAAAGAAGGGGCTTGACGATGAGAGATATCGCCATTCATATGATATGTAGCTTCTTTGCTGCTGTATCGTTCGGGCTTCTATGCAATGTGCCGAAGCGTTCGGTTATTGCGGGAGGACTGATAGGCACGATCGGCTGGATCACTTATATCCAGCTCATTTCCCGAGGATTCGTTGTTTTTCTATCTAGCTTCACGTCTGCGTTTTTACTGGCTTTCGCTGCGCGGGCTGCAGCCAGCAAGTTCCGCTTGCCAGTTACGGTATATATCGTACCTGGAATAGTGCCGATCGTGCCCGGCATTACATTCTATGAGGCGCTTCGCAGACTAATTGCCGGCAGCGACTCCTTCTCAGGCTCCGGAATTGTGCAAGTTGCATTCGGAGCAGCGGGTATTGCTTGCGGTATCGCAATTGCAGATGTTCTATATCGTTCTATAGCTAGATTCATCTTGCGTCATTACCAACATCGATAGGTACAAAGAGGTGCTGTGTGCGTTCAGCGTCGATTTCTCTCCATCCACTGAACAGCATAATCAACAAGCTCTCGGACAGGCATAAGCAATGCATCTGCATTTGCTATTTTCCCGCTGCGCACATAACCAGTATCACGGGCAAAGTCAGCCCCCAGCTTCTCAAAGTCATCGGTATCGAAGTCTATATCTTGATAGGCTACCCATGATTTCACACCGTCTACGATCATCGGAGATTTCAACACCATCATCTGCTTGCTCACATATTCAGCACGATACTCAGCCAAATGGATAGACGTATTATTGCCATGCCCAACGCCCAGCAGCAAGACCCAACCGTTTAGCTCGTACAGTTTCGCTATCGGAGACTGTTCACCCAGACTGTAGTCGAGACTGTGATTCGCAATGATCCGATCCTTGTTCGCTCCCCACGCAGCAAAGGAAACCTGAGGATGATAGCTTCGCACAACCCCGCTCTGCTTACGGAAAAGCTCTGGAATAATCCCCATTTCCAAGCACGGTGTAAATGCAATATCAAATGCTGGCATTTGCTCCCGAATCGGTTCCCACCACGATTCCGGAACAGGAGGGCATTGCCATGTCGATGGATCTGATAAATCCACGGTATGCGTTGGCATGACCAGAGTTCCCTGCTCACTTAGCTGCTCTTCGAGCGCCAGTATGACAGCTGATGCGCCGCCCGCAACCCAGCTGCCTAATGATTTCATAGAGGAGTGCAGAATAAGGTTCATCCCCGACTGCACGCCCAGAGCCTCAAAATCTTTCGTTAATGTGTCAATCGTAAATAGTTCCCCGCTCATGACTTCCATCTCGAATCCCACCTTATTTGAGTTACTTTCTATTTGCTCGTCCATGTTGTTCGTACGTAACCCATCTTCATTCCTACCCGCTCCATATTACGATGGCTTGGTGATAGAAATGCGCACTGGCTAACGGCCAACCGGCAGCCAAGCTTTGCTGCTTCTGCGATTCTATGTTTCAACAGCCGGCTCTGCAATCCGAGCCTGCGATATTCCGGTAAGGTCGCCGCAAATGTCAAGGAGGCAATACTGTTGTGCATATGCATGACCCCTGCAGCGGCAGGCTGCTGATCAACATAAGCGACATAGAACTTCCAGCCCGGACGATGATATAAAATTCGATTATTCATCGCGACATGCGGGATTCCGCTGTCCGGTAATCCAGTTCCCTTGCAATGAATCGTGGCATACATTTCGAAATCGTCTTCTTGCAGCTCAGCTACGCGAATGCGCTGATCATCCACCCACTTTTCTTCAAACGCCTTCGGCTCTATCCCGTAATACATGGATGTATGATGACCAGAGGGATACATGCCGCGCTCCGACAACCGCTTCAGAAATGGAGCGTCCACCATCCCGGGCACAATTTCGAATTGCGGCTTCCCTCCACGATCCGTGAAGAACTTCATCATATCTTCGATTCGGTCTATATCCGCTCTTCTGCATCCTTTTATCGTGTTGAAGGTCGGCCAAGGCATTCCAGCACTAAAGTAGCACGCAGCTTCCCCAATTCGCTCCAGTTTTACAGCCTCGGGATTGCCCGGTTTCTGCTGAATCGCAAGCATGCGATCCCACATATAATTGATTTCGGATTGTTCAATTTCATTGATTAGCTCTTCGGATGCGATGCCGCTTTCCATTTCCAATCCACCTCTAACTCTAGTAGGTATCGTAATACTATTCACACAGTTTCGAGACTGCAGAGCAGGATCAATATTCCAGCTATTTTGCTCATAATAGATGCAATAGATACAATGTGTATCACTCACGATGAATAAATATACAGCACCCTGTCCTCTAACTAAGGGATATCCCCATTATTTTTCTAACTGAGGAGCAACCCGATGCTTCGTCGCCTGTTCATAACCATAGGCCAGTCTAAGCAAAGTCGGTTCCGCATAAGCCCTTCCGACAAAGGTAACTCCTTGCGGCCCTTTCGTCGTATAGCCCCCAGGTGCTATAATCCCAGACTCGGCATATCCCGCCGGGATGGTGATGGATGGATACCCGGCTCGAGCAGCCAGATCAGCGCCATGCTCATTGCCTAGGAAGAACAGTGCATCCAGTTGATGCTCACTCAAGACTTCGTCGATGCCTTTGCGAGCCATCTCCTGATTGCGATTGAGGCTAGCATGGTATTCTGGCTCCGTTAGCGTACCACTTGTCTCTTCCGCCAATAGGAGCACATTTTGACCGTATTTCAAGGCAATGTCTGCGTGCGCTTCATTGTACGCAATAACCTCTGCAAGAGAATGGACAGGCATCGTAATGTCCAATCGAGCTAGATAGTCATTCAGCGCTTTCTTGAATTCATATCGAAGTACATTGGAATCCCAGTTTACATGCTCACAAGACAGCTCCACCGGATCAATGATGGTTGCACCCTTGCTTCTCAGCACCTCGATGGCAGACTCCATAATCGCTAGCCTCGCTTCATCCAAGTCCTGATAATAAAATCTTGGAATCCCTATTCGCGCCTGCCCGATGAAGCTCTCATCTAAAAATGGTGTATAGTCGCAATATGATCGAGACTTACTCGTCTGCGTACATGCATCTGTCTCGTCGACCCCCGTTATCGCACCCAGCACTATGGCTGCATCTCTTACGGTTCGCCCCATCGGTCCAGCCGTATCCTGACTCACTGTAATCGGGATAATTCCGCTTCGGCTGACGAGACCTAATGTCGGCTTTATGCCAACAATACTATTTTGACTGGATGGAGAAATAATCGAACCTGACGTCTCCGTTCCAATTGCAGCAGCTGTTAAATTTGCCGCTACCGCAACAGCCGAACCCGAACTCGACCCGCCAACAAATAATTCGCCTGGCCCGTATGGATTAAGCGTTAGCCCACCTCGAGAACTATAGCCCGCCCACATTGTGCTTGACATAAAATTTGCCCATTCGGTCATATTTGCCTTCCCTAGAATGATCGCGCCCGCCTCACGCAGACGTGCTGCTACGTAAGAATCTTCTGGTGCGATCCATTCCGCCAGTGCGATCGAACCTGCACTTGTGTGCAGCTTGTCCTGTGTATCGATATTATCCTTCAATACAATGGGGATGCCATGAAGCATCCCACGACATCCCCGTTCTTGCCGTTCTTTATCCAGTTCACATGCAATTGCAATCGCATCCGGATTTACTTCTAAAATGGAACGAAGCTCCGAATCAACCTTACGGATACGTTCCAAATAGACGTTAACCAGCTCTTCCGCGGTCAGTTCTCCCCCATTCATTGCCGCCTGCATACTTGATATATCTGCTTCGATAATCCATGTAGATAATGATTCCATGTTCGATTCAACAACCTTCTCTGTCGTGTAATTTTCTATATCTATCATTCTTGTTCTAACGATCTACTGTGTGAATAAATGATTCATTCATCTATGCAGAGCCTGCACCAATAAACTGAATGACTCCGATTCCGAATGTAACAAGGAAAATAACGATAACTGCAATGATTACATACTTGAACCCTCGAATAAACCTCTGATTTCTCTCAAGCTGCTTCTCTACCTCCGTTAGGCGCTGTTCAAGGTCTTGCAGATTTACTTCCTTTGACATGTCTTCGTTCCTCCTAATGAAGATAATCTATTGGAATAAACCGGATTGGCAGCTGGAAAAGATCATGGATGCTCGTTCATCGATTTAACTTATTTCTCATTTCGCTTCGCTTGATGAAGCAGGCTTGGAGTGGCTTAGCAGCCATTGATATAGCTCTGGATTTTGATAGGTTTCCGTCCATGCATCATGATTGGCATTCGGATATATGGTTAGCTTGGCATTGCCGCCTGCTGCGTTCGCCGCATCCACCATCTCGCTCGATTTTTCAGCAGGTATGATAGCATCTTTCTCACCATGGAATGCCCAGATTGGTGTATGCGTGAGCTGTACTGCCTGTTTTGGGTTTCCCCCGCCACAGATCGGCGCTATCGCTGCGAATTTATTGGGGTAATTTGCGGCCAAGTTCCATGTTCCAACTCCCCCCATACTCAGACCAGTTACATAGATCTTGCTTTCATCAATACGATAGGTTTCGCATACGTCATCCAGCAAAGCGATAATTGCATCGCGTTCGATTTCCCATAATGATTCTTCCGGGCATTGTGGAGAGACGATAACAAAAGGGAGTTTTTCTCCCTTCTCAGCCAACTTCGGCGGTCCATGCCGCTTCACTAATTCGATGTCGTGTCCTCTCTCGCCAGCCCCATGCAGGAAGAGCAATAATGGCCATTTCGCCTCAGGATCCTTTCCATACTTGTCAGGCAAATATAATAGATAATTTATCTGTACTTGCTTCGTAATCTCACGCTGCATTCGATGTGATAATTGCGTCATTCATCATCAGCCTCCTGGTTTACATAATAGAAAGTACGTTCCCTACTACAGCTTATATTGATATCCCTTGTAGCTCATTTCTCTCTGGAACCCTATTCGCTCTGCAATTGCACTCGACGGCTTATTCGACGCTGTACAGTCCCAGCACATCGATTGTCCTTGGGAAAACAAATGCTCCGCATACGCACGAACTGCAATCTTCGCAAGCTTGCGTCCACGATATTGCTCTATCGTGTCAATTCCTAGCGCATGAATATGACGGTATCGGAATCCGGTCATGCACAAGCTTGCGACGGTCTCATTGTGCATCACACAAAAACCACCGCCTTCTTGTAGAAACTGCTCCGTAGATTCCCAGAAGTCCTGAACCCTTGATTCGAGAAAAGAATGATTCCGAATACTCTTATTTTGCAGCAGTTCCTCGGTAACTTGAACAACCGTATAATCACCGTCAGGCAATTGAATTGCATCTTGCTTGTAATCCGGCAACATTAGCGAATATACATAAGATGTCCATGAGGACAACTCTCGATCGGCAAATATGTGCTCAATCGCTTGATTCCAACTTGGATGAGTGCCGATGCATTCTGCCCACCCCAGCCCTAATTCCATCGCTTCTTCACGTAACACTTTATCCATATAGACTCTTATGTCCCTATTGAAGGATGCATTAGTAGCGTCACCAACAAATAAAAAACCATCTAAATTGCCCTGCCACACCATTGCGGACCTTGGCGAGTCCGGATGATCGACAAATATTCTGCCGGGGTTGTTGCCTGCAACGATTGCCTTCGGCTCCAGCATCGTAGTGCAATTCACTAAATCCGTACATGTATAAAATTGCTCGCGCTCAAGTTCAATTATCATATGTATGTATCCCACTCTTTTCGTTTTTATTGATAGGGATGTTAACGAATTCTCTTCTCTAAGCAGTAAAACGGGACATCCGAATGTGGAAAAATAACCGTTCCTCTTATTTCATAGTGTAAATGTTGATAGAATGATAAAGCCCTTTCATTTTTGGAATAGCAATCTAATCGAATGCTAGATAGAGAATGGTTGCCTGCATACCACTCTGCAAAGCCCATTAATTTCGTTGCTATCCCTTGCCCCTGCCATTCTGGATCAACCCCAAGGCGATAAACAACAAGACACTCCGCATCCTGACCAGACTGCCATTGAATCGTCTCATACTCGGTAGGCTGACTGATGTGCAAGGTAATGGCTCCACAAATCAAATCATCCTTAAAATAGGCATACATTGACCCACTGGTTATACTTTGTTCTACCACTTCCACGTTGGGATAATGTTCATCCCATTGATCGATTCCTTGAGCAATCATATGTGCTGTGCACTGTGAGAAGAGCTTCATGATGTGTGGTAACTCCAACTTTTCAGCTAAACGAATGGTCACTTCATTTCCTTCTTCCTATTGGTTTTATACGATATTTTACAAAGGAATAACCTTTTCTTCCCTACGCAACAATTCCTGTTTTTTGATTTTTCCTTTCTATTACACTCCCGCTCATTCTGCACAAATTCTTCCTTCGTTAAGCCAAATAGAATCACATCTATTTACCGTCCATCGATATACCTTCAATATACCGCTTAAAGTGGAAGATTGCTTGTGAAAGAACAATATAAATAAAACTTTACCCTACCTTAATCCAGATTCACATTTTCCCTACGCGCCATATTGATGATGCCTTGTATGAAATCAGCCTTCCCCGCTGTGTATTGAACGCGATCATGCGGAAATTGTGCAGCTAAAGCATGCTTAAGCTGCATATACTGCTCCCTTGCATCCCGGTGCATCTGTAAATAATTGCGGAATCGGATATTGTCCTTCCAATTCTCCCCATTATACAGATAGACATGCAGATGTTCTGTGCCCGCTCTCCACTGTCCCCTGCGAAAAAACAATCGTTCAGGGAAATCTGGCTTATGCACATATTCATAACCAATCTCCAGCAATCGTTCGATGTGCTTCGCCTTCATATCTTCTAATTCCCGTACACCAAGCATCATATCAATGACTGGCTTGGCACTGAGCCCCGGCACCGACGTGCTTCCGATATGCTCAACCGCCAAACCTATGTCCGCGACGGCTTCCATAATCTTGTCTCGTTCTTCTTCATACCTTCTTATCCATTCAGGGTTATATGAATCAATAATGACCTGTTCCATATTCGCACCTCATCCTGTCAAAACTTCAAAAGCATTTTTTCGAACCAGCTTCCTGAAAGATCACACTCTACAGGGCAGATATTAGTGACAACCGCGTCAGATCAGTATCCTGTTAATGATTGCCCCTTCATAATTATAAATCCATATCCCACTTCATTCCAAATTGATCTACTAATATTGTCAAATATAATTTGATTCGTATGTAACAGTGTATTCATTATGTTGCTAATCTGTGGAAAAAATAGAGTATTAGACTGGAAAGTTTACCGTGAATATTGGCCCCACTTCCCCAAGTCCTGTCGAGATTTCAGTTGGATACCTTAGTGCAGGAACTTATGTCCTTAAAGGGGAATTTCAAGGTTCTTACGGTAGTCTTGGGATGGTTAGTTTGAATCAAGTCTATTAAAATAAAAGGGCCAAGCGTATGATTTCGTTCGTTTGGTCTTTTTATCTATCGCCCGCCCAAAACTAGTCGTAACAACGTACTATAAACATCTCATTGATGTACTCATAGAATGAGACAGCGCCCCTTTTCCGGCATTCAACCGAAAGAAGGGGCGCCTTGTTTATAAAGGGCTGCTCAGATGGCAGAACCCTAGTTCACGGACTCTAGCGATTTCAATACGACCAGTGCAATATCGCTGATATCAATGATTCCATCTCCGTTCAAGTCCATCATTCGGTTGCTGTCGTCAAGCTTCTTGCCCAATTGCTTGGCAATGAGCGCGATATCCTGAGCGTTTACTCTATGGTCTTTGTTGAAATCTTCTACATCGTAAGCGAATCGGATGCCAAGCTTCTCATCTTCCGAGAGCATATAAGACAGTTTGGTCACATCTCCATTTTTGTCGGTAAAGAACGACTGTTTGGTAAGCACCACTTCCGCCGGATTGCCAAATTGCTTCGCCTTTATGGTTATATGCGCAATATCCACGTTGCCGCCTAGTGCTCGATCTCCTAACTGAGTAGCAATGATGTTGACTTTGCCCTTCGCGCCGTCTTGGTTCCAACCCAGATAAGCGGTAGATGTGGAACCGAACCCGTCTGCCATCCGAACATCCACCACTTCGAACAGGGCGGGGTCAAATGCCAATGCTGCCTGCACCGCATACAGGTCGGTAACGTCCTTGGCATGCAAGATCACATCAAACGTATCTCCGACGGACACTTCGCCCACAGCCTTCAATTGCAGCCCGCCCGGAGACTGTCCTTCAAAGGTCACTTGGTCATAATATCCGACCATCATGTTCCACGCTGAAGAATATAGGGATATTCGTGCGAATACCGCTTGTTCTGGAGCAGTGCCGGTCGCTGAAATGTCGATCCATTCTTTTTGTGGCATGCCTTTAATTATCGTGCCTGCTACCGTACTGATCCGGGCACCGGATTTATCATAGAAATATAAAACGATGCCGGAGTCATCCGTTCTCAAGCCTTCAATCAGTCCCTGCTCGATATAGAGTTTCGCCGAAGCCGTATATTCGCCGCCGCGGACGACTGGAATCGGATCGCTAAGATAGCTGCCGATTCCTTTATTGCTTTGTGACTTGTCAATAATCTTCAAGCTTTGCCCTTGTTCTCCACAAAAGCTCTGTTTCTGTTCCTTCGAAAGGCTATACTCAACTTCCGTTCCTGCTTCCGCGCTGCTCCAGCCTGGGATGGTTCCATCCGCATTTAGCGGTTCCCCGAAACAGCCGTTTCTCACAACCGTCTTTACGCTGTCAGATTCGGAAATCGGGATCATCATTAATTTCGTTTTATCCGTGTAATAGATTTGTTCATGTCCGTCCGCGTCCTTAGCAAGTGTCATGAAGCTCATCTCAAAGTTGCTTGGAGTTAACGAGCGATACTCCATCGTGGCCGGATCCACAACCGTCATCCGGTTCGCCAGGCTGATATACAGAAGACCATCCTCACCCCAGCGGGAATAATACGGACGCCACATTCCGTAATCCTTCACATCGGGATATATGTTTTTTTGCTTGACGACCGAAAGATCGTCCGGATTCAATGCAAAAAGTATGCCGTCAACGCCGCCCCACAGCAAACCGTCCGGACCAATAGTAAGGCCGCTGATCATCCGATGATTGCCAAGCCCAGTCAACGATGTAAGCTGTGTATGCATCGTCATTTCCTTTTTCGCGATATCCCAAACAAACACTTCTGGGTTATTCGCAGGCATCGTTGTGTTTAATCCTCCAGATTTGGTGGTTGAACCATAAATTTTACCGTCCTTATAGGCAAGACCTACAATGCTGTGATCCTGGATGATATTGCGATACACCTGCTTTTCCCCGCTTGCCAAATCGTAAATCGTTAATGCTCCGCCCAATTGCCCATAGTCCGGAATCGTACCGATCAGCAACTTTCCGTCCGCATACTCCATCTTATAGGGTCTATCTTGACCTGATCCAACCTGGAACAGCTGCTTGGGCTCGCTCATTTTGCCATTGGAAATATCCGTCTCATAAATGTACCCGCCAGGATATATCCCGTAATATACCTTATTTCCGGCAGATACGATCCCTTCCGCTTGTCCGATCAAGAAGTTGGATGATTCACGGGTTACCGGATCAAACGCACCTCCGACCCCGCCGGGATAAGCGGTCATATACAGGCGTCCATCCGTTCCCCGCTCCATATTATGAATCGGAATCGGTCCGCCTTTGGCGGCAACGCCAGGCAAATCTTTGCGCAGTCCTTTCTTCACGTCCAGCGCCGATAATTTGCCGTTGGCCTGGATCGTCACGATCGTGCGGTCAGGGGTTAGCTCAGGATCCCCCATATCGATCCATGCCGCCCCACGTAAGGAAGTAGCAAAGCTAATTCCCGTATTTCTCGTCGCAAGCGTCGACAAATCAACCTCCAAGATGCCTCCGTGGGCTGGCACATAAGCCTTGCCGTCCGCGACAGGGATCTGGTTATAGCTCATCACTCCCTTACCGTTTACTGGATCAACACCTATATATTTATCTTCCCACTTCTGTTCCTGCAGATTGTAGTAGACCATCATCAAACCTGCTTCTCCACTTGCTTTGACAAACAGATATTTATCCACTATGGCCATATCATAGGCAAATTCCAGTTTTTCATGTTCTACACCAAGAATGCCCGGTACTGCGTCGGAGATGACTTCCGAAGCTCCCGTCTTCACGTTCACTTTCACGACTTCGAATGGAAGCGCCATGCCGGCATAAATGTAACCATCAACGTAAGCCATGGAGCGTATATAGTTGTGGTTAGCAAGTAAACTCCCGTAATCCTTTAATTCTTTTGTCTTCGGATTATATCGGAACAGCTTGCCATGATCATAGGTGCCGATATAGACATTTCCTTCTGGATCGGTCGTCATGGACCATACTGATTTCTCGCCCCCGATGACCTTCAGCTTCTGAACGGACTTGGTAGCCGGCGAGTAGCTCCACAGCTCTCCCGTACCTGATGCGGTATTGGTGCCAATATAAACGGTACCGTCGGGAGCAATGACATGTCTCCACGATTGGGCGACTCCTTCAAGCTCAAAAGTACGGATTAGCGCGTTATTTTTGACATCTATCACGTTAAATACGGCAGGAGTAGTTGATGCTGTTGTGTACAGCACATCCCTTCCATTTTCTTTTCCCATCACGCCATCGTTGATCGATACGGTACGGATCGGATAACCGAGATTTATGGGCGTTCCAAACTTTAATTTCGACAATTTACTCTCCTTCTCCGAGGCTGCCTGCGCCCCCATCGGCAATAGCGTACTCAGCCCCAGTGCCAAGATAAGCGCCATAGTAATTGAACGGTTTCTCATACCGCGTGGTACCATAGAGCATGTCCTCCTTCATCCAAATTCAGCAACTTCGACAGGATCGCGTTGGTCAGCGCCTCGACATCCGCATGATCAATTCTGCCGTCATTGTTGATATCATATTTCCAGTTGTCCCCCGCCGCCATTTGACCCACCATTTTGGCTACAGCCATCACATCAAACAGATCAATCTTCCCGTCGCCGTTCACATCCAGAGATGCTCTGCGGATCTGGGTGCTAGCCCGTTCATCGGATGTACCGATATAAATCTTGTTGTTCTGGATACCTTCTGAATCCTGTATGCCGGAGCCCGAAAGCAGCGTAACATCAACACGATCTGGTTCACCCAAAACTTTAAAGTTGACATTTATGATCTGTTTATCATTGCTGACGCTAGAACCCGCTGTTTTGGATACCTCGAATTTCAGAACCCCCGCTTCATGACTCCAATCCAGCTTTGCTTCCCCACCTGTATGAAAATCACTTGCGACGGCTGCATACACAACCTCCAGCACTGTCGGATCATAACGCAAGCTGCCAAATGCCTTCTGCACGTCCTGACCTCGGCTCAGGATAATCTTGGCTTCAAGCTGCTGGCTGCCTGAAATGCCTGTTGGCATTTGCAGATGCAAGGTGCCTGGCGCTTTCTCTTCTTGCGGTGAGGTTAAAGTGAAGTCATCATAAAAAGCACCTGACTCCGCAGTAAAGTAGTTAGAAATAGAAGCTGCTAATCTCGCATTTACAGCATTGGAAGGAGCAGTACCCGTTACCGTAACCCGCATCCACGACCCGACGGTTCTTAAATGAACGATGTTCTCGCCATCCTTATCCGTATTGACCTGTTTCCCGGCTGCATCATAGAAACGAAGCACAAGGCTCGCTCCGGCCGCATTTCCTGCATTCGGGGCAATATACATCATGGCCGACCCGTTATACGTATAGCCCGGCGTTACATGGCGCGGATCGCTCTGCACATAAATCGGCAGTGTATTCGATTTATCTACCAGCTTCAGGCTGGAAGTGCCGTAATACCGCATATCCTGCGTTATTTCATAGGAAGTTCCCTCATTCGGAGCAAAAAACATGCTCCAGCCCGGGATGGTTCCATCCGCATTCAACGTCTCTTCAAACCCGTTATTGAAGAGTGGTTTCACTTCATGAATTTCTTGAGAAGCCAGTTCGCCCGCCCCTACAGGCTCAAGCAGCGGACCCTTTTCTTCTCCTTCCGGGATCAAGGAGTCATCCACCGGATCTTCCTGCGGTTGTTCAACCATACCGTCCGCCGGATCACCATCTTTGCCATCGGACGGCACATCAACTGAACCATCGCCAGGCTCACCGTTATCCATACCAGATCCATCAGTCAGCCCACCATCAGCGGGTTCGCCAATCGGCTGATCGACTGGATCACCGCCCTGTCCGGCAAATATCGCATCTTTACTTACCCCAGAAGCCTCGGCGGTTCCGGGAACAAGCATTAACGGCTGCAAGGTGATTAGAAAAGCCAACGCGGCAATTCTCCCCATTTTCCAAGCATTTTTCAATCCGGAGTTCAACATAACCGACTCCCCTCCCTTATTTCGCATGCTGATGCATTTTCCAAACCAACACGGCCGTATCGGCACGATTTGAAGACTGCTTCGGCATAAATAGGTTCTGCCCCGTACCTGAAACGATCTTCATTTCTTTTGCCTTATTTACCGACGATTGGGCCCAAGAACTAATTGCATTTTGATCAGCAAACGCATTGCCTGAAGCCTGCGCATTGCCGCCCTGAACCTGACCGAGGATTTGTAATGCATTCATCATCATGACGACCATCTGCTCACGGGTCACCGGTTCATTCGGCTTGAATGTGCCATCGTCATAACCTTTGGTTATTTGAAGCTGATGCATTATTTTCACGTCTTCGTAATACCAATCGCCTTTCCTAACATCCGAATATGCAGCTTCTTCTTTACGATCCGTTATAAGCCGATCCAAGGAGAGCGCTTTCACGATCATGGAAGAAAACTCAGCGCGGGTCACTGCTTTGCTAGGCGAAAATAACGTCTCCGATATCCCTTGCACGATATGCTTCGCAGTCAGAGCCTCAATTGCATATCGAGCTTCCGGATAAATGCCGGAAATATCTTCATACGACTTGGTATATTCAATCACTCGGTATGTCCCGGCCTGCTTTACAACCAGCCCGAATTTACTAGCCTGCTCTTGATGGAGGGCTTCCCTGATATAATCCCAAGCAGCCGTAGCCGTGTTATAACGATAAACGCCCAGTTTATTGACATCACGTCCGCCCAGCGTATATTCCAACAATGCATTAAGCTCGATTTTATTGATTTCCGCAGTATTCATCTTCCATTGAGACAGAGATAATTTCATGTCCTCCAAAAGTGTTTTTCGCTTGATTAGATCCTCTGGAGTAATCACATAGGTATCCAAGCCCTCTTTATTCATAGAAATGGAAGATAGTTTTTCCAGGATAGATAACGCAGCTTTCTGCATTACCTCCTTGTCCGCCGAAGCCGGTTCCGATTTCAACCCGTTCAGTAAGGTTTGCAGCATTTCCGCAGCATGTACCGGATCCTTTTCCTTCAATATGGCATCCATATTCCAAACCGGCTCCTTGCTTGAACCCGTCTGTCCGCTCGTGGTGCCCGATCCTGAACCTGACCCCGATCCCGGAGACGGATCTCGGTCATCCTTCTTCGAAATTGTAAATGTTATTGCTTCACCTACACTAGATGTAAGCACTTTCAAATCTTTGTATCCTTGCTCATTAACAACTCTTTCGCTGCTTACGGCTTTCACATGCTGAATCTCGACAGCGGCCTGTTTTCCCTGCAGCGCCTTAAACGTAATTTCTGCTAGGCGAACAGATGCCTGCGGAATTCCTTGCAGCTGTTTTCTCATCACGGGGATATAAAGCTTCCCTTCATTGGCATCATCCTTGTAAGCGCCAAACGTATCATACCCGTCACCGGCCTTTACCTCCAGCACCTGCAAAGCCTTGAGGTCGTACGATAGCGAAACCTCGACACCAAATAGATCATTGAAATTTTCACCGCTCACTTGCAACTTGAACGTGTCACCAACATGTACGCTACTTGAAGGGTTACTAAGAGCAATCCGTGCCCCCTCTGCCGCCTTGGCGTCCATGCTACCAAAGTTGAAAGACGTCAATATGAGCAGCATCAAGCAAAGCCCAAACATCATTTTTTTCATCCTGATCTCTCCTTTCGGATCAAACTTTTGGGTTAGATACGGATTTAGCTAAAAGGGATCACCTCCTTCGGTCATGTCCTTTATTTTGTATAAAGTGAACCCATGATTGTTCAGATGAATTTTTCAACATGAAGTGCCATGGGTAAATGAAAACCCGCTTCATCATCTTACAGTCGATAGTAGCGGGTTTTCTTCGTTGTATATGGAAATGCAATTCTAACTGAATCTCCTTTTGTAGTTGTGCATGTTTCATAATATTGCTTGAGTGAAATTGAAGTTTTGACGCTTTCATTTTCAAGGAACTTTTCTCCTATTTCGCCACCTACCAATTGGAATTCTTACCCACCCCTCGATCTGATATAAATTTCTCTACCAGCCTACGTTTTCCTCTTTTATTCGCGTTATATCTTTAAAGGTAAGACAAATGCCCTTTTTCTGAATCGGATTCAACATATTTTTGCTGTAATGACGCGTAGTCTTAACAGAGAAAGGACATTTTTAATGACTTTTCAGAAAATATTGGATGTTTCTTTATGGTTTTCAAAAGTGTATATGGTATTTGTCATTGACAATTCGTAAGTATTACAAGGAGGAACTACATGCACTCACCAATCAAAAAATATCTTTCCGAACTTATCGGTACATTTGTACTCGTTCTGTTCGGTTGCGGAAGCGCAGCAACTGCAGGAGCACAGCTCGGAAATCTCGGCATCGCCTTTGCCTTCGGCTTGTCGATCATTGCGCTGGCCTATGTAATCGGGCCAATCAGCGGATGTCACGTCAACCCAGCTGTCTCACTTGCTATGCTGTTCAATAAAAAAATGTCTGTTACAGACTTCATCGGGTATGTTGTCGCTCAAACAATCGGGGCTGTGGCAGGCGCTGGATTGCTGTATGCAATCATTGATTCCACGGGCACTGCGGTAACGAACCTTGGCCAGAACGGATTCGGGGCTGGTTACGGCATCGGCATTACACCAATGATGGCATTCGTTGTCGAAATCGTATTGACGTTCGTGTTCATTTACGCCATTCTTGGTGTAACTTCGGATGAAAGCAAGGGCAGTGTAGCCGGAATCGTGATCGGTCTTACACTTGCGTTCGTTCACATTCTTGGTATTGGATTGACAGGAACATCCGTTAACCCTGCCCGCAGCTTCGGGCCTGCTGTACTGCTCGGCGGCGAAGCATGGTCCCAACTGTGGGTGTTCGTAACAGCACCATTCGTTGGCGCTATTCTAGCGGTCATTGCATTCCGCGTATTGGGCAGCCGCAAAGCCTAAGATAGACACCAACAATCGAGTAGGAGGCTACCCATTAATTGAGTAGCCGACCTCTCACACCACCGTACGTACCGTTCGGTATACGGCGGTTCAATCGTTTGAGTGCAATTTGCGAAGATGCTCGTACCGAGCAGGGAAGTCATAATACCCTGCCTGTACGAGCTTTTCGTTTGTTATAGAGCGGTTCAGTACTGCACTTCCGGCAATACGCCAGTAGCCCAGCCTCGTGTTTCCCCATTGGTAAGCCTGCCACTCCGGTATCCCCAGCTTGCGCAGGTTCTGCACCTTTGTTCCCGGCTTCTTCCATTGCTTCCAGATGTACATACGCATCCGCCTTCGAAGCCATTCATTCCAGTCTTGCAAAATTCGCCTCATGTCAGCTACGTAGAAATGTCCCAGCCAGCTGCGAATGTAGACCTTTACGCTTTCCATCACTTGTCTGGCGTTCCTGCCTTGACTCCGGCTCGTCAGCTCTTTCAGTTTCTTCTTTGCTTTGACCAGAGATTGTGGATGGGTACGAATGTATACGCCGTTTCCGTTCTTCCCCAGCGCATAGCCAAGAAATTTGAAGTGCTTCCGTGCAATCGCACTGGCTACCTTGCTTTTCTGCGTGTTTAGCTTGAGTCTCAACTTATTCTCCAAGTACTTCCGGCTTGATTCCAGAAGCCTCGTCGCTGCCCGCCTGCTTTTCCCCAGCACGACAATGTCGTCTGCATAACGGATGACGATCACGCCTCGCCTTTTCATCTCCTGATCGAATTCGTTCAGATAGATGTTCGCCAATAGCGGCGATAGCGGGCCTCCTTGTGGAGACCCCTCTTCTGTCTCTCGTCGTACTCCATTTTCCATGACCCCGCTTTTCAGATATTTCTTAATTAAGCCTGTGACGCGCTTGTCTTGGATTTGTTTGCGGAGAAGATTCATCAGCAATTCGCGGTTCAACGTATCAAAGTACTTCGAGAGATCGATTTCTACCGCATGGTTGTAACCCTGCTCCGCGTAGGCTTTCACTTTCCGAATCGCTTGTTGCGCACTCCGCTTCGGGCGATAGCCATAGCTGCCGTCTGAGAACAGCGGTTCAAACAGAGGATGCAGTTGCTGGGCAATGGCTTGTTGGATCACGCGATCTACCACTGTCGGTATGCCGAGCTTTCTTACTCCGCTTCCATCCGGTTTGGGGATTTCCTTGCGCCGCACCGGGCTTGGTTGGTATTGACTCTCCCGGATACTATGCAATAGTTCGTCTTTGTTATCTCGCAGCCACGGTAGTGCCGCCTCGACGGTCATTCCGTCTATTCCCGGCGCCCCGTGGTTGCTTTTGACCTGCTTGTAGGCTCTATTCAGGTTGTCTCTGCTTAGTATCTTTTCAAGCAGGTCGTCTGCACCGTCTCTTTCTCTACTTTCCCGAGCTCCGGCACTCCGCGCTCCCGCATACTCTTCGTGTTCCACACTATCCCTTTGTGGGCAGCCCTTTCGGTATTCTGCTTTCAACGCACCGGTTCTCCTTCCTGTATGTACTCAAGACTTACGATTGTTCAGCCCTTCCGCTAGCCGCTGTGGCGATTCGCGTACTATGGCGTCTGCTGACTTCTCACAACAAGCTTTACTCCGTCTTTCGGATTTTTTTTCCTACTCCACGTCTGTGAGACCTCCCCGGGTAAGAGCGATAACTTTCCCCTCATCCATCTGCCACATCTACATGATGAGATTCGGGCAGTATTGGACTTTGCTTTGTATGGCAAGCTCGTCCGTCCCATCATGCCTTATATGTGATTTCTGTTCGTCAGACCGAGGATTTGCCTCCGGCTTCCTTCAGATTCCGCCTCGCGACGGACACCCTTGCCTTCAGCTAACAGTTCCTACTGCCAAGCCTGTAGCGGACTTTCACCGCCTAGTTATCGCCCATGCCGGGCGCACCATAACGAAGGGGCTTGCCGCATAAGCGCAGCAAGCCCCTTTGCATATGCAAAATGATGCACATGTGCTGTATATTCAAATTCAAACATCTTCATGCGAAAATGAGACCTGCAAACCACAACGAACGATGTGAGAGCCTCACTCCCCCGCTATGCTAATGTTCTATTGCTGCTTCAACTTCACATTCTTGAATGCTTCGGCTTGCTGTCTGATTCCAACTTCTGCAGCAAAGCGCTCGATACTCGATGCCCCGAAGAATCCATCGATGCCTGTTGTATGTTCGAAGATATATTGCGCATCCTCCGGATCAGCGATCGGGCCTCCGTGGCAGATAACGAGTATATCTGGATTAACCGATCGACCTGCGTCGGCAATTGCCTGCACTCTCTTCGCGCAATCATCAAGCGTCAATGCTGTCTTCGCTCCGATGGTACCCTTCGTCGTCAGGCCCATATGCGCAACCAGAATGTCAGCCCCTGCCTTCGCCATCTTAATCGCCTGTTCTTCATCGAATACGTATGGCGTCGTCAGCATGCCGAGCTCATGTGCTTGGCGAATCATATCTACCTCTAGGTCATAGCCCATGCCTGTTTCCTCTAAGTTCGCTCTAAATACCCCGTCAATCAGTCCAACTGTCGGGAAGTTCTGCACACCCGCGAAGCCCTGTTCCTTCAATTGCTTCAGGAACACTTCCATGATGCGAAACGGATCCGTCCCGCACACACCCGCAAGTACCGGCGTATTCTTCACGACAGGCAGCACCTCAGCGCCCATGTCGACTACGATTTGGTTAGCATCGCCATAAGGGAGCAGTCCTGCAAGTGAGCCGCGTCCCGCCATTCTATATCTGCCTGAGTTATAAATGATGATTAAGTCAACGCCGCCCGCTTCTCCACTCTTAGCGGAAATCCCCGTACCTGCCCCAGCTCCGAGTATCATTTCACCATTGGCAACTTGTTGCTTCAATTTATTGATGATATCTTGGCGTGATTGTTTCATTGTATTTCCTCCTTGATGTAAGTTTCGCTGCTGCTGTGCTTCATCAGCTCAATGAGCTTCTGAGCTGCTGCGATTGCGAACTGTTCGTCATTGATGTCTGCATTCATTTCAATAAGCTCTACAGCTTCCTTATTGATCCGCGTACGAAGTGTATCGAATAAAGCCTTATCCTCTTCCATCCCGTAGAATGGCTGTCCTTCTACATCCAGTGCGGATACCCCCTTCAACGGCAGCATCAGCACTGTCGGTGAAGTTGCTTGATTCAGCTTATCGGCAATGATCTTACCGAGCTCTATATTCTCTTCAACCGTGGTTCGCATCAGCGTTACGGTCGGATTATGCTTATAGAAATTACGATTTTGGAACTGCTCCGGCACGGAATCGAATGGCCCGAAGTTCACCATATCCAGCGCCCCCGTCGATACGACCTGAGGCACTTGAGCTCGTACTGCGGCCTCCAGCCGATGCGGCCCAGCATTCAGCACACCGCCGACCAGTTCGTCGCACCATTCTGTTGTTGTCAAATCCAGAACACCATCGAAATAGTGGGATTCAATCAAGCGTTCCATCGTCTTCCCACCTGCACCTGTCGCATGGAAGACAACAACCTCATATCCATGCTTCTCCAAGTACTCTCTCGCATGATTGACGCAAGGGGTTGTCACACCGAACATCGTGGCTGCAATTAGCGGCTTCTTCTCTACCGTCACCTCTACTTCTTCCTTCACCATACCAGCAATCGCAAGTGCGGCATTCGTAAAGATGCGTATCGAGATCGAGTTCAAGCCCGACACATCGACGATCGATGGATACATCATAATATCGCTTGTGCCTACGTATTGCGCTACGTTGCCAGAAGCAACCGTCGATACCATGATCTTCGGCACCCCAATTGGCAGCGCTCTCATTCCTGGCGTTACAATAGAAGTACCACCGGAACCGCCGAAGGAGAGGATGCCATCGAACTTCCCTTCCGAATACAACCTTGGAATCAGCTTCTCCATTCCTTGGGCCAACACTTCGGTTGCTAAGGCGCGATCCCTCCTGGAGGCAATTTCATAAATATCCGCCTGCACCTCTCTAGCCACTTCCTCGTTCGATACATCGGGAACGAACATCGGATCAAATACTCCACTATGAATCGTAAGCGTGTTCAATCCAAGCCCTTCTAGAATTTCCTTTACATACAAAAACTCTTCTCCTTTGGAATCGAACGTACCGACTATCGCCACTGTTTTCAATATAACAACCTCCTTATGAAGTGGAAGTATATGAAGTACTGATCTATATGAACTACCTAAGCCGGCTTACAATTCAAGTATAGGGCGATTCCGATTCTGATTCATGTATATTTGTACGATGTTCATGTGTTTTTGTATTGTCGTTGATATTCTCTTGGAGACAATCCCGTTGTCTTTTTGAACATTTTGCTGAAGTGCGCATAATCGTTATAGCCAACCAAGCCGGATAGCTCCGACAAATCTAAATGACGCTGCTTCATCAACTCGATTGACTTATTGATTCGGAATCTAGTCAAGTATTCTGGAAATGTACATCCCACCTCTTGCTTGAATAAATAACTCAGATGGGTTCTAGACAGATGTGCAACTTGGGCCAGCTCTGCAAACGAAATATCATGCATGTAGTTCGCCTCAACGTATTCCTTCACGAACTGCACATAATCGTAATGCTTCGTCACCCCTTCGAGCATTTTGTGAAGCAGCTTGTCTTGCTCCGTTACCCCAACTTCCTTGAAATCAATCGCAGTCTTCGTAATCGCCGCCTCTGAAGGAATTCGCTCAAATGATGAGCCGCCCAAATACCCGACTGCACTCGTATTGTCATACATATATTTCACATCAGCCGGCGTATTGACTGGACCGCCATAGATCATTTTGATCACATTCGGATTGATTTTATCACTCACTTGGAAAATCTGCGCCGCCAAGTCTGCGGCTGCCTTCAAAGAGAGCACCTTCGCCGCACCTAATACGCCGCCCTTCGTAAATCCTAAGTGAGCACAGATAACATCTGCACCGGCTGCTGCCATCAGGTGTGCCTGTTCCCGGTTGAACACGAACGCAATCGTGAACATGCCCATCCCACTTGCGATACGGATCGCTTCCACTTCCGACTCGAAGCTGATACCCGCTTCTTCTAGCGCCTCGCCGAATTGTCCACCAATCAGTCCAACGGTAGGGTAATTGTTGATTCCCGAGAATCCTTTATTCTGAATTTCTTGAATGTACGCCTCCAACTGAATTGTCGGATCTGTTGCGCATAACCCGAACATCACCGGTACCTCTCTAACGAGCGGTACAATTTCCTTCGAGCCAAATTCCATGACGAGCTCATTGCAGTTCCCAAATGGGAGCAGTCCCCCTAGAGAGCTTAAGCCCATCTGTCTGAAGCGCCCCGAATTCAATGCCAAAATGAAATCGGCGCCGCCCTTTACTGCATATTTAGTCGAAATCCCTGCACCGGCTGCTACGCCAATAATGTGCCCATTTGATTTCAATTGGGCATGCAATCTATTCCAAATCGTCTCTCGATCAAAGTACACGTTCACACACCTTCTTTTCACTGCCGTTGTTTCTGCCGCTGGGTAATTGCATCGCTTCTATTGTGTTGTGAATATCATAACATTCTCTGATTTGCCGGTCGAATGTCTATAAATGAATAGCTGCAACTCGTGCAACATGCAAAAAAGCAGCTTGGTGAAAAATCTCCAAGCTGCTGCCTACATACTATTGTATTCTCCTCATAGCTCGACGCTGCGCAAGCAGGCCGATAAGCACTGCCGTATTACCAACTGCAAAAAAGAGCGACAACATTACTGCGAACATGGCCGCTGGCATGAAATTAGAGTCCTTACTCCCCTTCAATTGGATCAGAAATACGATGCCGGCTATACAGCACACGATACAACAAATCAATAAGGCGCACAGGCGTCGCTTTATTCGTCGATCCATCTACATATCCTCCACCACATCATTTTCGTCTCATTCAAACCCTTCATTGATCCACTATCACGAATGATTCCCATTTTCGTACAACTGTACGATAAGCTTCGCTTTCGTCTCTTCTGTTATACAAAATTTGCTCATTGCCATTGCCCACAGTTCATATTCATTGCATAATACGAAGTATCATTTCCAGCAAGAGGAAATTGCTATGCCACTCATTATATCGTGTTGATCCGTAGCCGTATAGTAACGATGTTCATTCGAGGAGGAGGATTCGTATGGTGTTGCAAGCGGAAAGCCAGATCGCCCAGCATTATTTGCATGTCGTCAATAAGAGATTCGTAGAATTGAAGAAGATGGGTGAGCGAGCGTTTGAACAATTAGAGGACGGAGAGTGGAACTGGTCTTACAATGTGGACTCGAACAGCATCGCGGTCATCGTAAAGCATATGAGCGGCAATATGATCTCACGCTGGACCGACTTCCTCAATACAGACGGCGAGAAGGACGATCGCAATCGAGATGGAGAATTCGAGGACAGCATTACGAGTCGTGAGATGCTCCTTGATGTGTGGAACCAGGGATGGAAGGTGTTTCTGGACACCCTTCAATCGCTAACCGTCGACGATCTTACCAAGACGGTGACGATCCGACAGCAGCCACACACTGTCATGGAGGCCATCGAGCGCCAGATGTCTCATTACGCCTATCATGTCGGCCAAATTGTGTACGCTGCCAAGCAATTGAAGTCCGAGGAATGGAGCACCTTATCCATTCCAAGAAAGAAAAACTAAATCTACTAAAAAAAGCGCCGCTCACGCTACTTGCGTAAACCGGCGCTTCCTGCTTCTAAGATAGATGATTCTGCCGCATTTGGGTCTAAGGGAAGCTTCACACAGAAGGATGACCCTTCTCCCTTCCTACTTGACACTTGGATATCTCCGGAGTGAAGCTGGACGATCTTCTGCACAATCGACAGCCCCAGCCCATTACCAGCGATGGTACGATTGCGAGACACATCTGCCTTGAAGAACCGCTCAAATAAATGCGGAATATGCTCCTCATCAATCCCAATCCCACTATCGCTAATGCACACTTCAACCGTTCCATTAGACATGCGCGCCTCGATATGAATAGCCCCACCTTCAGGCGTGAACTTAATCGCATTATGCACAAGGTTCATCCATACTTGACTCAGCATCTCTTCATCCGCTGTAATCTCCATTTTATCTACATTCAAATCTAATTCGATACGCTTCTCCAGCCATTGGGGTTCGCTGATCAACGCGATATTACGAAGCTGCTGATCCAATCGATAGCGCTTCATTTCCATCGGATGGTGCTCCGATTCCAGTGACGTTAATTTGAGCAAATTCTCGCTAAGCTTGGATAGTCTCATCGTCTCCATTTCAATGATTTGAAGATAATTTAGACGCTCTTCTTCGCTCAGTTCCTCACTCTGTAAGGCACGTGCGAATCCGCGAATCGAGGTCAATGGTGACTGAATCTCGTGCGAGACATTCGATATGAACTCCTGCCGCATCTGTTCCATTTCTCCTAAGCTGTCTGCCATTTGATGAATTCCCTCCACGAGGGATCCATATTCATCTCGGAAGTCCTCATTCATCGGAATACTAATATTAAAATCTCCTTGGGAAATTTTCTTCAGCGCATCCAGAATGGTTTGATAGAACTTGATATGCTTGGTGCGGACAAATGGAAACATGATTGCAATTACCATGATGAAAAACAACAGACCCATCACACACAATACGAGAAAAGCCCAATAACTGTCAGGGTTCCATCCGAACCAATTCATCACATAAGGATTGACCAAATACGATAGTGACCAGGATGCCAGAATGATAAGTAATATGGTTGCGATTCCTGTTATGAATTTTACAACTCGGCCAGTCTTCGTCGCCTTAAAGGCTGTATACCGTTCACGAAGCGTCATTCGAGCACCTCTAGCCTATAGCCAAGCCCGCGAATCGTCTTGATCTTGAACCCATGTTCAGTCTCAGGGAACCTCTCCCGCAAGCGATTAATATGCACGTCAACTGTCCGCTCATTACCCTCGTAGTCATACCCCCATATATCCTCTATCAATTGTTCCCTGGAAAAGGTTTTACCTGGATATCCGCCCAGCTTGAATAATAGTTCGAATTCCTTCAAAGGCAATGAAAACGTCGCATCGCTAGTGGTTACTTCGAATGTATGCTGGTTCATGACGATACGTCCGAACTGAGCGATTTTTGATGTAGCGATCTGGTACCGCTTGAGCAGCGCTCTGACGCGAACGACAAGCTCCATCGGATCGAAAGGCTTCACTAGATAATCGTCTGTTCCAAGGTTGAACCCTTTGACCTTCTGTGATGTCTCGCCCTTAGCGGTTAGCATAAGGAGCGGGATATCATACAGCGCCCTTAATTCACGGCACAATTCCCACCCATCCATGTTCGGCATCATAATATCGAGCACAACCAAGTCAGCCTTATTGCTCTCCATTTGGGTAAGAGCTTCAACTCCATCAGGGGCTTCAATGGTCTTGAAGCCCTCCTTCTGCAAAAATACGGTGACTAGCTTGCGAATATGTGGATCATCGTCAACGACGAGTATGGTTGCCATCTACTCATTACCGCCCCTTTCTTCCTACTAGCAAGCCTCCTCCGATTCATCCAGAATGCGGAGCTGCTGTGCAGCGAATTCACGGTACATTTCGTGCGTCTCGAACAATGTCGCATGGGTGCCGCAGCCTGTTAGCTGGCCCTTCTCAACAAACAGGATTTGATCCGCATCTACAACGGTAGACAATCGATGTGCAATCACGAGCGTGGTACGGCCTTGCATCAGATTGTTCAATGCCTTCTGTACAACAATTTCCGATTTGCTGTCCAGCGCGGATGTCGCCTCATCCAGCATCAAGATACGCGGGTTGCGCAGCAGTGCCCGTGCAATTGCGATGCGCTGCCGCTGTCCGCCAAACAGCTTAAGTCCCCCCTCACCTACAGGGGTCTCATACCCATCGGCAAGCTCCTGGATGAAGCCGTCTGCATATGCCATTTGTGCGGCACGTTCCAGTTCTTCGTTCGTCACTTCACGATTCATACCATAGCAGATGTTCTCGCGAATCGTTCCATCGATAAGCGGACTTTCCTGCGACACATAACCGATCTGAGTCCGCCAAGACTGGAGAGAGAACTCGTTAATATCCACCTCTCCAAGCTTAATTGCACCTGAGGTTGGCAAATAGAAGCGTTCGAACAGCGAGAACAGTGTGGTCTTCCCACCGCCGCTTGGACCTACGATTGCCGTCACTTTTCCAGCAGGAATCGTGAAGCTTACATCCTCTAGTATAGGCTCACCGTGAGCATAAGCAAAGTGGACATTCTCCACTTGTATCGGTTGATCGGCTTGTTCCACCTGCTTGCCATGTACATGATCTTCCTCTGCTGCATCGAAGATGGAGATCATATGATCCGTTGCTCCAATTGCCTTCTGCAGCTGCGTAAAGAACATCGATAGCTGACTCATCGGCATCACGATCTGGATCAGATACAAAATGAAGGCAACCAACTCACCCGCAGACAACACGCCTGAGGATACCCGCATTCCACCATATCCGATGATAACAACAAGCAAGACCATTAATACAAAGGACATGATCGGAGCGATCAACGCCTGAACGACACCCTCTTTAATGCCGAAACGAAGCAAGTTATTGATGCCCTTGCGTCCGTTCTCATATTCTCTGGACTCTGCATTCGATGCTTTCACGAGACGAATCTCGGACAGGACTTGGCTTAATACAGCAGTGAAGGACGCTGTCTCATCCTGCAAGCCTTTTGATATTTTGAACATTTGTTTCCCAAGCGGGAGTAAAACCAGTGCTGCGAGTGGAATGACAACCAGCATAATGACCGTCATCTGCCAGTCCAAGTACAGCAATACGATAAATGAACCGATCACGGAAACGATTCCCGTGAAGAAGCTTGATAAATGCTCGGTAATGAACCCTTTCACAATCCCGGTATCATTCGTAATTCGACTTACCGTCTCACCAGTCTTGTTCTCATCATAATACGATACGGGCAATATCAGGAGCTTCCTCCACAATCGATCCCGCAAACCTGCAACAACCCGTTGGCCGATAAGATTCAGCATGTATATCGATAAACCGGAAGCAACCGTCTGAATAATGAAAGCTGCGGCCAGCGCCACAATCTGCATCGAATCCAGCTTCGACAGGGAGAAGTTGTCTACCATCCCCTTCGTAAACATCGGTATTACCAGTGAGACTGCAGTTGAACCAATACTCATCAGCAATGCAATAAATAGCATCAATTTCGATGGCTTTGTCTCATTTATGACGCGTAAAAATTGCCGCCAATTTCCGAATGACCCTTTCGGTCCTTCTATTTCTCTATCCATTGATCCCCAGCTCCTTATATATTATCCACTTGTGAAGTTGAGTCCATCATAATCAATGAATTTAAACGGAATGTAAACAGAAGCGACATCCATGCAAAAAGCCGTCCCATAACGAGAGAGGATGGAGTGTAAATTCTCCGGCTTCTTTCGTTCGAGAACGGCTTTTTCGGGTTGTATTCAACTATGCTTTTATTTTACAAGCTTCCACACATCTGTTTTTCCTGGCGTCTCGCCTTTTGTCCACCACTTCGCTTGGTACGTGGCGCCTTCATATGTCACCTTAGCTTGTCCATCATAGGCGGTTGAAGAATTCCACTCTTGTGCCACATCGCTCAGCAGCTTCCATACATCAGAAGAGCCTGGCTTATCGCCTTGCGTCCACCATTTTGCTTCATAATCCAGACCTTGATAAGTGACGCGATCGCCGCTTACATATACTTTCGTGCTGTCCCAGGTCGTCGATGTCTGCTCATCCGACTTCGTAGTCACTTGAACCGCATTGCTCGCCGCAGATCGGTTGCCCGCTTCATCTACAGCCACTACAGTGTAAGTATACGTCGTGCCAGACTTCAGCCCTTGATCCATGAAGGATGGCTCTACTGCTGTACCGACAAACGTACCATTGCGGAAAACTTCGTATTGGGCCACCCCAACATTGTCCTTGGATGCATCCCATACGAGATGAACACCTGAAGTCATCGTATGAGGCGCTCTTACGTTCGTCGGAACGGATGGAGCTTCTGTATCCACAACAGCCGCCTTCGTTGTCACAGTAAGCGGGCTGCTTGCCGCTGAGCGATTGTTGGCCCCGTCAACTGCGACTACGGTATACTCATACGAAGTGGAAGCAGTTAACCCTTTATCTACATAGGATGGAGTCACGGATGTGCCAACAAGTTTGCCATCACGGTAAATTTCATACTGCTTAATGCCGTTTGAAGCATTTGATGCTGCCCAGCCAAGCTCAATACTTGCAGCCGTTTGGATTTTCGATTCGAGATTAGATGGAACCGTTGGAGGCTGAACCTCGCCATTGTTCACCAAGTTCACATCCACGACCTGATAGAATGCATTGCCTGTGTCCGCAATTTCCCAGACACCCAATATAATATGATAACCACTGCGGTCTGTTGGAATGGTTACCTCATGAGATACTTTGGTCTGTGGCTTTTTACCGCCATCTTGGAACGTTGCGAACAATTCCAAGTCCGAGCGTTTCAACGGCTCGTTTGGATTCCAGCCTTTTTTCGTAATATAGTATTTCCATTCCTTCGTGCTGTGCGGAGCAGTTAGATGCCAAGACATCGTGTTTTTGCCGCCATGCAGGGTAACCTTCGTCCATCGATCTGCCGATTGCTCGAACAGCTCGGGGAAGATCCCACCGCCTGTAATTTCTCCGTCCTTCGGACCGCCTACTGGGAAATTGCCTTTTGCTTCTACACTCTGCGGCTCATATTGGATAGAACCGCAGTTTTTATTTTCCCCTTGCTTGCACAGCAGCGCCCGGCTTGTCGGCCCTTCCATATAACCATGTGCATACGCTGTACCAGCATAACCGCCTGCTGCTGCGGCACCTAATACAACTATCCCGCATGAAAGGATAAGCGTTTTAACATTTGTGCTCCATTCGCTTCTCTTCGTCATTCGTACTGTCTCCTTCCGTGTCATCACGTCACTTATAGGTGAAAATGTACAGGACAATATGAGCATACATTCATTAGTTGTCCCGACCACATCTTACCCATAACTTCACGCTCTGCAAAGGTTCCACATACCTAAAGACACGCTTTCGAACCAGCACTATGGGTGGGAATACAAATTCATGAAAAAAGAACCATTATTGTGACTTAAGTCACCAGGATTCAAGCCCATTAATTGCCAAAATTAGAAAACAGAATATTATTATTCAGATTACCGGAAATTTGGCACGATTCTTCTTCATTGAAAAATAATCAAAAAATGCTATTAAAGTTAAAGCATTATAATTCATTGTGACTATGAAGACACCAATTTCATATGTCTTCATAATCATTTATTAAACCGAAAATTATTCTACATTTATCTTCATACCGTATCTTCATTTCGCAGCGGTACAAAAAAGGAACTCTCTACATCTGCTGCAGGCAGTGGCTTACTGAAGTAATAGCCTTGAATTTCACGACATTCCTTCTCAGTCAGAATATCCAGCTGCTCCTTCGTCTCAATTCCTTCTGCAATAACATTCAGCTTCAAATGCTTCGCCATGGAAATAATGGTCGCAACGATCGCTTTATCATTCTCGCTGCTGGATATATCCGTAATGAAGGATCTATCAATCTTCAGCTTATGTATCGGGAACGTCTTCAAGTAGCTGAGAGAACTATATCCTGTACCGAAGTCATCCAAGCTAATGCGAATGCCAAGCTTATTGAGTTCATGCAGAATGGTCGTGGATATCCCCGCATCCATCATCATGCTCTCCGTGATTTCGAGTTCCAAATATTGCGAGGGCAGACCTGTTTCGTGCAGTACCAGCTTCACTTGCTCGGTGAGATTCGAATGGTGGAACTGCTGTGTTGACAGGTTGACAGATACAGGAATAAGCGGACCTCCCGCATCATGCCATTCCTTCATCTGACGGCATGCCTCCCGAATGACCCAATTGCCGATTTCACTAATCATTCCTGTCTCTTCGGCTAATGGAATGAAGGCCCCTGGCATTAACAGGCCTCGCGTCGGATGGTTCCATCTCACGAGCGCTTCGACGCCGATCATTTTGTTCTCTTCCGTACTGATTTGAGGCTGATAATGCAGGACTAGCTCTCCCTTCTGTACTGCCTTGCGCAAGTCGCCTTCCAGCTCGATCTTGCCTAACAGGCCAACATCGAGATCAGAAGTGTAGAATTGATGCCCGTTCTTGCCGTGTTTCTTCACCTCGTACATAGCTGCATCGGCCTTCTTAATCAACTCAACCGGATCTGTGCTGTCCTTCGGATAAATAGCCGTGCCGACACTTGTTGAAATGTAGAAATCATTATCCTTCAGACGGAATGGCTGCCGCATCTCCTCGACGATGCGCGTGGCCAATTTCTCACAATCAGTTCCATCCGGATTCGTACGGCAGAGTACAATGAATTCATCGCCTCCGAGCCGTGAAATCGTTGCTTCATACCCTTCTACGCTGGAGATAATTCGATCGCTTACAGCCTTCAGGAATATATCGCCGTATGTATGTCCAAGCGAGTCATTAATTAACTTGAACCTGTCAATATCCAGTGCCATTACGCCGAAGTATCCACCCTCCCGTTCACAATCCTTGATGAGCTGTGTCAGAATCTCGTTGAACATGCGACGATTCGGCAATCCGGTCAGATCATCATGATAGGCCAGATGCTGGATCTGTTCCTTCGCTTTCTTCTCTTCCGTTATGTCCCGAGCGATAACATGATTGCCTGCCAGTTCACCTTCGATCTCCACCGGTACGATAATTACCTTCAGCTCTAACCGACGCCCATCCTTCGCAATAACTGCCGTATCATAGCTATGTGTTTTGTTTTCAATCGCAATATCGTACAACTTGCGTGCTCTTTCAGTTAAATCATCGGCAACGATCGCTTCAATATTGGATATATTTTGGTTTATGTATTCTTCCGCATGCCCGCCAATCATCCGAATGACCGCAGGATTTATGCTAATGATTTGTCCGTTCGTATCTACGGATATGATTCCATCCACATTGTTCTCATACAATGTCCGATACCAACCAGCATGTTCTTGAATCACAGAATCTTTCTGGGACAGACGTCTGGTAATAAATACGCCGAATAAGGTCATGCCCAGTAACAAGAATGTCGCACAGGCAATAATGTAAGCGAGCACTGCCGGATCGATCAATAAGGCGGATCTCCGATATATGTTCGGATCAATGTAGAAATGAGCTGCAATCATACCTGTATAATGCATGCCTGCAATGCCAGCGCCCATGATCAGCGCACTTCCCAGCTTGTACCATGTTCCGCTTCCTGCTTGATCCTTGCGGAAATAGAACAGAAGCCACAGAGCGATCGCAGAAGCAGTCACCGCGATTGCAATCGACAAAATCACCATTGCTGTATCATAGGTAATCCCAATCATCATCGCATCCATTCCAACATAATGCATGCCAGATATTCCAAGCGCCATCAATATGCCTGATAGGATAAGCTCGCCAATGCCGATCTTCTTCCTCGCTACGGTAAAGAGAGAGATACTTGAGACGAAAATCGCAAGTATTACGGAGATAACTACATAGTCGATGTCGTATGTAACTTTCACCGGCAGCGACATGGATAACATCCCCACAAAATGCATGGACCAGATGCCCAATCCCATTGATGTTGCCCCGCATATTAGCCAGATTAACCTTCTGTTTCCTTTGCTCATACTGATTCTCCCGGCAAGATCCAATGCAGAGTAGGATGCAGTTACAGCAATTAAATAAGAAACGATAACGAGAAACAAATCATATGTCCCATGAATATGATGGACATGCCCCACTTTCAGACACCTTCTTTCCCTTTGTTGATAGGCACTTGCCATCATTTCAAAGCAACCGTATTTATGCGACAATCATACTATATTACTGACAAATTTTAAATATCTTCTAGGCGATAAGATGGTTTTTATAGGGCTAATGAACCATTTAATTTTGTATATTTAGCAAACATTACCACACATGCTTGCATCGCTTATCGTGTACAGTTATGGGTGTGGTTCATTCAGGATCTCTGCAGTGGCCTTTTCCAAGGCTGTTTTTTATAAATAAGCATTATTATTCCTAATCAACGAGGAGAACACGATGAATATTCTAGTTGTCGATGACGAAGAGAGTATCTTGAATCTCATTCGACTTAATTTGGAGATCGAAGGTTACCAAGTACATACCGCCGCTAACGGCCGCGAAGCCAATGAGCAGTGGCAGAAAGAGCATATCGACCTCATTATTCTCGATGTGATGCTGCCTGATACAGACGGCTATCAGCTGCTTCGCGAGTTCCGCGCTAGCAACGCGGATATTCCGATTATCATGCTTACTGCCAAAGGACAAATTAATGACAAGTTGCTCGGACTACAATTAGGAGCAGATGATTACCTTGTCAAGCCCTTCCATAGCACGGAGCTGCTGCTTCGAATTAAAGTTATCGAACGCAGATTGAATAAGCCAATTCAAGTAAATGACAGCAATGGCTGCCTTATTCAATGTGGCCCGTTCCGGGTAGATTCAGAGAAGCGATCCATCCACGTAAATGACAAGGAACTAATATTAACTTATCGTGAATATGATTTGCTTCTGCTGCTCATTTCGAACAAGCAGCGCATATTTACACGTGACGATCTTCTCATGAAAGTGTGGAAGCTCGACTATCCAGAAAATACGAGAGCCGTTGATATTATGATTCAGCGCCTTCGCAAAAAGCTCGGCAATGAAGGTGATCGTATCAAAACCATTTATGGAGTTGGCTATAAAATTGATTGCTGACACAGTTGGCTATGATGATTACAAGGTGGACAACCGATGACTTTACAGAAACGAATCTATTTGGCACTACTCGCCCTTTTCATACCCGTTATGTTGTTTCTTTATATTGTGCTCGACATCTCACTGCAGAATAATATTTATCAATCAGCCGTTCATTCCTTGCAGAAGCTCAGCATCGAGGCCCAGATCTATACGATCAATTATGTGGAACGCGAGCAGCAGGGCGAACCAAAAGAAACGCTTCAAAAAGGAGCAACGCTCATTGCCTCTTATTTGTCCAAACGGATGGGTGTCCGGGTACAGATCATGAATGCACAGCAGCATGTCCTTTCGGATACGGAACGCGGATCGCTGTCTTATGTAAATCAAGATACGGAGCAAGCTTTGCATGGGACCAAGTCCTATATGATTCAAAAAGCTTCTCCTTCGCCGCTGCTCCTGTTCTCGAGTCCTATCTATGTGGATAATCAAGTCATCGGCTTGATTCGTTTTCTTCAACCCTTGGAAGAAGAGGCTCAATTACTGAATCGAATGAATGCGACCTTTGCGATTACATTCCTTCTCATTCTTGCCGTTGCTGTGCTTATTGCGAATCGCTTCGCGAAATCATTAAGCAAGCCTATCGAGCAGTTGCGAGATATGGCGAAGAAGCTGGCAAGCGGCAATTATAGTACACGCATCGAATTAAGCGCCTATGAAGAGATCAGCCAACTCGCCCATTCCTTCCATGCTATGGCCGATGCAATCGAGCTTCATGTACAGCAATTAAGTCGGGAGAAGGACAAGCAGCGTGATTTCCTCGATCGGGTCACCCATGAGTTGAAGACTCCGCTGACTGCAATTATGGGGTACTCAAATTTAATTCCGCGGTTGAAGGACAGTAAGGATGTTGAGACGAGCCTGCGCCATATTTCCGTCGAAAGCGAACGAATGCTTACCCTAGTAGAGGAACTACTGTCTCAGTCGAAATATAGCGACAGCCCATTCTCAGTGTCACCTACCATATGTGATATCGCAACCATTGCAAATGAGGCTGTCTATATTGTTCAGCCACGATTAGATAAATATCAGATTAAGCTTACGAATCAGCTAATCTCCACTATGGTCGTAGCCGACCCGGATAAGACAAAGCAAATCTTGTTGAATCTGCTTGATAATGCAATCAAATATAGCGATGCGTCTGAACTCATCATTCAACAGCGCACCAGTGAGCAGACAGTATCCATTACATTCCAAGATGATGGTATCGGACTTAGTCACTCACTAATTGAGAGATTCAGGATCGCATCAGCAGATGACTCCCTTCGTTGCTCCAGCGAAGGCAACGGGTTCGGTCTGCTCATCTGCAAACAGCTAATGACAAGACAAGGCGGCTCGATGTCTATCCATTCCGAGGAGGGAATCGGAACTATCGTTACGCTGGATTTTCGTTCACCAGCAGCACTTGATTCACATCCGCTGCCGATTTTCACGAAATAATACATTTACGAAACAATTACGAGGCGATTATGAAATGATAGTCGTTTATTCTGTCCAAGGAGAATAATGAAGGATGAACAAGATGTTAAGGAATGCCTTCCTATTTGGAGGTGTCATTCTGGTGCTGATGATCGCCGGCTATTACTTGAATGAACAAGTCTATCAAGAAGTCGGCCTTATCTATGATAAGCATGAAGTACTGCAAAAAGTAAGCGATTCCCTTCCCGTGCAGGCAACTATCTTTCATGGGAAATGGGGAACTCTCCAGGTCAATGACGAGGTAAGTTTGCATGCATTTGTATCCTATGTGGATCGCATTAAGCAGCAGTATGAACCGAAGCAGATAATGACTGCGAGAGATGAAGGACATGCCATGTTCTCCGGACGAATTCGCTATTTGAACGGAAGTGAGCAGACCTTCTCGCTCGAAAATACCTTAACCCTTGGCAAATGGTCTTACGGCCCAGGACATGAGACTCCAATGCTGTCTGCTATGCAGACGCAGCTGTTAAGTCTGTTCTATACGCCAGAACATTATGCGGAATTTATCCGCTCTTCCAAAGAGCTTACCTATCGTATAGATGGTATTCAGGAAAGTCTGCAAGATGATGAAAAGGGTTACTTGGTATCTCAGATAAGTCAGGCATCTGAAATTAAGGATCCGGTAGAGATGAAACAGCTGCTGCTGCTGCGCAAGCAAAAGCCGCTCGCTTATATTACCGCTTTCAAACAGGATAATGAGATGCTGAATGACCGCAACAATCTGCTGCATATGGTCGTATACGCCGATTACGTCGTCATGGAATACATGGGGGATGACAACGGCAATTCAATCTATTTGCGGACAAAATTGGGGTCACTACTTCATGGGAAGAACATAGGGGCACAATCAAAATGACACGATTCCTTTACCTTCTATTATTTATCTGCCTATTCACGCAGGCAGGCTGTACCAAAGATCAAAATACGATCACCGTAGATGAGCAAGGTGTGCCCCAATTAAATGGGCGCCATATCGTTGCATACGTCGCTGCTCGTGAGGAAGTCGGTAGCGCATTGCTATCCTCATTCTGTCAACGAACAGGTTGTACGTATGAGTACATTCGTTTGTCCACAGAAGAAATATTGCGGCGTGTTACACAGGAATCTGCCAAACCGCAAGCGGATCTCGTCATCGGCGGAACGATTGACGCGCATTTGACAATGAAACAGGAGAAGCTCTCCTCCCCTATCCGCAGCTCGAATCTCGCTGCGATTCCTAGCTCCTTCAAGGATGAAGATGGGTATTGGGCAGGATATGAGATTGAACAATTGTCTATTGCTGTCAATCGTGACCGTTGGAATAAGGAATTTGCGCCATTAGGCTTAACGATGCCTAAGAAGTGGGAAGATCTTCTTCTTCCTGCTTACCAAGGGAAGATCGTTATGCCCGATCCGAATTACTCCGGAACGGCATATACATTCCTTTCCTCCTTATACGAGGCATGGGGCGAGCAGAGAACAACGGCCTTTCTCAAGGGTCTTACCCGCAATGTTGGGCTTCTCACAGTGAACGGTTACATGCCAGCTCAATACGTTAGTTCAGGCGAGTATGTAATCGGTATCAATTTCCTCGGAGATCAGCGCAAGCTGCGCGATGCAGGATTCGATCTTGTTAGCAGTGTTCCGAAGGATACGAGCTTATCTGTGAACGGGATCTCTAAAATTCGGAATGCACCTAATGAGACCGCTGCGGACTGGTTCATTAATTACAGCTTGTCCCAAGAGGCAGCAGCTGTTCTGGAACAAGTATCGTTCGGTACTCCTACCGTTCATCAGAACGAACAGGATATTTCGAATTCAGCTGTACTTCCCGTACACAGCTCACTACGCAGACATGAACAGATTTTGAATCAATGGAACAACTTGCGTGCAGACACAAAAGGTCAAGGAGAATGAAGAATGTTTGCTTGGTTGAAAAAAGCTCCCGCCATACCACGATTGCCGGAGCACATGATCGCGAAATTGTACCGAATCTTCCGGATTCGTACATTGATCGGTATTTCTATCGGTTATGCAGGCTACTACTTAGTACGTAGCAACTTTACGTTATCCACACCTTATTTAAAGAGTGAGCTCGGGTTTACCACTTCTCAAATTGGTTTGTTGAGCTCGGCACTCGCCGTCACTTACGGGATAAGCAAGTTCTTCATGGGGAACTTGGCAGATAAAGCCCATACACAGCGCTTTATCGCTGTTGGTTTGTTCTTGTCTGCCATTATTAACCTTATCATGGGCTCTTCTTCCACGTTCGGTCTCATTTTCATGCTTCTTATCGTGAACGGGATGTTCCAAGGCATGGGTGCTCCTCCTTGCAGTATCACACTGGCGAACTGGTTCTCGAAGAAAGAGCGCGGTACTTATATGGGAATCTGGAATACATCCCATAATATCGGCGGAGGCCTTATTGCACCAATCGTCGGTGTTGCATTAGGGGTTCTCGGCAATGCTTACTGGCAATCCGCAATTTTCGTCGTTCCTTCGATTATGGCCATGGTTATCGCCGTATTCGTATGGTTCTCCGGTAAGGATACGCCACAATCGATCGGCCTTCCGCCAATCGACGAATATCGCAACGATTATGATGATGTAGAACGCAATCCAGACGGCGACAAGCTGTCCTTGAAAGAAATCTTGTTTAAATACGTACTTAAAAACAAATTTATCTGGTTCCTGTGCTTGTCGAACGTATTCGTCTACTTCATTCGCTTCGGTGTCTTGAACTGGGTACCATTATACTTGACGGAAGAAAAAGGCTTCACACAATCGCAATCTCATGTTGCATTTGCTGTATTCGAATGGGCAGCCATTGTAAGCTCGCTCGTAGTCGGTATCCTTAGCGACAAGTTGTTCAAAGGCAACCGGATGCCGCTCTGTATCATCAGCATGGTCGGAGTCTTGTTGGCTACGCTCGTATATTGGCAGTCTTCGGACGTGCTCGTAATTACGATCGCCGTATCCATTATCGGCTGTCTCATCTATGTACCACAGTTCTTGATTGGCCTTAGCGCAATCGACTTCGTACCGAAGTTCGCTGTAGGTACAACGGTTGGTTTGACTGGTTTGTTCGCTTACTTGTTCGGTAACTTGACTGCAAGCGCACTCGTTGGATTTATCGTTGAATCCTCCGGCTGGAACGGCTGCTTCCTGATGCTGCTTGGAAGCGGTGTATTGGCAGCATTCTTCTTGACGCTCATTCAGATCGGCCGCAAGAAGCATATTCGCAATACTGCAAATCAAGCATAAGTGAATCGAGACTTAGAATTACTTATTTAACTTACCATGTACACACCCTCTGTTGCGAGCTAATAGGCTCAGCATACAGAGGGTTTTCTTTTCCCCGCTACCAAAGCCAATCTCAATCCTCCCATCTATGCTTGAATAGCTATGGGAAATATTGATGTTCTGCAACAGAGGTTCCAAATACATATCGAGGGTCATACCTTGCATAAAAAGACCCCACCCTTGATTAATAACAGGTAATCACAGGTGAGGTCTTACAGCTTCTACTTGTATGAATGGATAAATGGCGACGCCTATTGGCTAAAAATATGTGTCGGTACAACAGCCAGCACCTTGCCGATTATTTCGTCTGTGCTCACGAACGGCTTATCCCAAAGATGGGAATCGAAGCTGTTGTTCCGGTTATCTCCAAGGAAAAAATAATGAGCCTGTGGTACCGTAATCGGCCCATAGGAATAGTTCATCTTCTCCTGAATGTATGGCTCCTCGACTGGAACATCATTCCGATACAGCTGTCCATTCTTAACTTCAATGCGATCTCCCGGCAAGCCGATAAGCCGTTTTACATACCGGTCTTCCGCAACTGGCGGATAAAATACAACAATATCCCCATGCTTTAGATCGGTTAACCACATCATTTTCTCAACGATCAAGTGATCCTTCTTCTCTATCGTCGGGATCATCGAGCCAGTCGGGACACTCATCGCTTCCGCGACATATGCTTTAATGAATAATGACAGACCGACTGCGACAATTACACTTGGAATCCACTGCTTCAACGTTTTCCACATAGTTCGGTTCCTTTCTTATTTATCACTTTTAGTTTCACCAAACAACTCCAATTCCGCTCCAATCTCGTTCGATCTCCCACTGTAAAAAGCCGTAGAATCTCTCGCATAGACACGGTATTCCGCAGTCACACTATTTTTCTGGTGAGGGATCAGCTCTACACTTTGAAAATCAAACTCAATAGTTTCGTCATTCATCAATCGTATGGGACGAATGCGGACATTTGTTTCTTCACCGTAATTATATACGGTAAATGTGCAAATAGTGGTCAGCTGCTTCACATCTTCAGAATATTGCACAGTCGAGCAGCTGCTGCCCTCCTTTGCGTAGTCTAACGAAGATATCCCCGATGCGAAATATTTCACGGTGAACATCACACCTTTGCTAACCGTAGGGGATGCCATCGCAAACAAAATACACCCGATAATCAGCCGTTTTGCTAGCTTTGGATGAACATAAGAGCGAGACGCACCCCGAATTCCAACAATTAATAAAAGGATACCAAAAATAACAGGCGGATGCCAACTCCCACCATCCATTTGTACCCACGGCGATAGACCAAGAAAGAGAAAGATCTCATCTCCGAAGGAACGTCCTAAGTGATGCATGGATATCAATACGATACCAACAAATGTCGCCCCCAAATAAATTGGCCCCGGCTTCAGCAACAATCTCCCTCCCTCTCTTTTGTTCGGGGTTCTCTCATGTATGGTCACGATGTAAAACTTCCCGCTCGTTGAGCTTCTTCATGAACACAATATTTGCAAAATGATGTCTGCTATGATCAGCAATATGCCATATCCCCCAGCGAATAGTGGCTTCATGCCCGTTCTCGAAAGGCACTGTTTCAGAATAGACAAATAACCCGGTCTCGTAACAAAGCCAGGTCATGATGTCCATATAAAGCGAACAGAATGTAACAATCAGTTTCACACCCCATAATTATACATACAAATCAACAGAGACGGAAGCAATCGTTATATTTCTTTGGCAACTGGTTGGGTAGCATGTTGGGTAGATACCCGTTTCACCATCCATATCGAGAGCACGACAAACAGTACGCCGAAGGCAGCAAATGTCATGCTTGAACCAAAGTTCACGATAATCAGACCACAAATAAGCGGCCCGGCCGACATCCCAACATAGCGGATCAGATTGTACAAGCCTAATGCACTTGCTCTCTGTTCTTCGAACTCGCTGCTAATCATTGTTGAATAGAGAGGCGCAATCACCCCCCCTGCTGTACCGTACAAGAACAAACCAATTGACAGCCCTACTAAAGAGTACGATTCAGTCAGAGCAAATATAAGAATGCTGCATGCTGCCATTAGATTACTGTAGAGCAGTAAACGACGTTGATCGATTTTAGCTTGAATTGATTTGTATACCACAGTTCCCAGTATCATACTGACCGCCATAGGTAGATAGAGCAAGCCGACAATCGTCAAGCTCATGTGATATTGATCTGTCAGAAGCGTAGGCAAATATACGATGAGTGCGAAGTACAGGAAGAAATACAAGAAGCTAATCATAAGAATTCCTCTCCCGACTTGGCTTCGTAACACAATACCATATTGAACGATCATCCTGCGAATATTTATGGAAGCTGACCGATTCCTCTGGTCCTTCGGAAAGTATAATCCATTCCCAAGCAGCAATAATAGCGACACGCCAGTGAGGAACCAGAAGATGCCGGGATAATTATATTTCCCTCCTATCCATCCGCCAAGCACGGGGGCAACAGCGGGAGCAATTGACATTAGCATCTGATAAGTCCCCATTGCACTGCCCCGCTCCGCTCCTTGGTATAGCTTCCCAATGGTGGTAGCTGCAATTAACGGAATCGATGCTGTCCCTACAGCTTGCAATGCACGAAATACGAGAAACCAAGTAAAATCCTTCGTCACTGCGCAGCCGATACTAGCAGCAATCGATATAGCAATGCTAGGCATTAATATATACCTTGCTCCCTTCACATCAATGAGTGCCCCACATCCAATTTGCATGATCGCAATGATAAAAATGAAAATCGAGACCGATGCGTTCACCATCGATAGCGACACATGAAAGGTGTCTCGTAACAACGGAATAATCGGAGAATAGATGTTTTGCATCAATGATGCGAAGAACGTGCTTAGACATACTACGTATAAAATTAGCTTAGAATTTGATTGCATTCGCTTTCCTCCTCATCAGATCTCTGTTATTGCTCATTACGTAATCCAATCTCGATTTATTGTTACATATGTAACGATATGGGTATGAAAATGAAATAGACATCTAAAATGAGACCGCCAATATTGTTGCACTTGAAACAATAACCAAAGTTTACTACGATATCCCCGTATTTACAACCCTTATTCATCACAAAAAGAAAAGCTGTATTGTTCTCATCCGTTCTTCATACATTCTTCAGCTTTTTATGCGGTTCGTCTATAGTTTTATGATTTACGATGAGTTCAAGTTCGTAAAAGAAAGGATGAGCGAAGATGAATCGAAAGCTCTCGGCATATATTCCCCTGCTGTGGCTATTAGCAATCCCGGTGCTTAATATCTGTTACGGGTTATTAAACCATGGGAATACGATCGTTCATGACCTATCGACTGATTTGGATCAGGAAATCCCCTTTATCCCTGCATTTATCATTCCCTACGTGATTTGGTATCCCTATATTTTCACCGTACTTGTGCTGGTCTTCAGGAAGCAAAGAAATGTGTACTATCGAACGCTGCTCTCCCTCTGTGCCGGACTGGTCATCTGTTATATGGTCTATGCAGTATATCAAACGACTGTACCACGTCCTGAAATAGGAGAGCCTGGATTGCTGACAGATCTTGTACAGCTTGTCTATCTAACAGATGCGCCATTCAACTGCTTCCCCAGCATTCACGTCTTTACATCCTATCTTATGATTAAGGCTGTATCCGACCCAGATTCACAGCATCGCTTCCCCTATTTACGAGCCATTGTCCTCATCCTCTCATGGGCAATCATAATATCGACATTGTTTGTGAAGCAGCATGTATTTATGGATGTGGCGGCAGGGATTGTAGTTGCAGAGTTGGTATACAATCTTATACGAAAATGGCTATCGTATCTTAACATCGTTCCCTAGCATACACAAATAGGGAGATCCCCAAGCACTTGTGCATGAGGAATCTCCCTTACCGCTTTCTTATTCAAAATAGAACCGCCTTCACCATCGCTAAAAATTCACGAATCATATTCGTTGGTTTCAGATGATTAGGGGAACTGCTTGATATTCCGTACGGCTCAAACCCAACCTTTCTGGCGAGCATCTTCGAGCGATACATGTGGAAATCACTTGTGACAATCATTAACTTGTTGCCTAATGCACCTTGTTCTCGAAGCAGACTCTGTGAATAGAGTAGATTCTCCTTCGTTGAGGTTGACTTCCGTTCAGCAAGTATACGTTCCTTAGGTATTCCATTCTGTATTAAATAATCTTCCATTGCACTTGCTTCAGGTATATCTTCACCTGGCCCCTGACCTCCCGATACAATTACGGGAACTTGAGGGTTGGCTCGAATATAAGGCAAGCTTGCATCAAGTCTATCTTGCAGCGTTGTTGAGAGCTTCGTGCCTCTTAATCCTGAACCTAGAACAATTACATAATCGACTTGTGCCTGATTACGATCATCTGTCCCCATCTCGGATATAATGAGCGATTCCACTACAACGAACAGCATTAAACCTATGGACACACAGATCAAGAATAGATTCCGCAACCATTTATACTTTTGAAAGTCTATTTTACGCAACAGAATATACAGGAAGCTAAGCGAACACGCGAAGGCGACTTCGAAAGTTCTTCCATAAACGATAAACAATACAACACATAGCCCAATCAAACCAAGATCGACGAGCATTGACTTACGACTCCAGCTTTTCATCTTCACGCTCCTAATTCTCCGTATTCGCCAGGGTCAACCCACATTCAGGACATACGGTATCATCCATACTTACCCGTATGCCGCAGGCCGGACAACATTCAGTATCATGGCTTGGCTGAACAGAATCAGGGGTTTCTTGTACTTGCGTCTGGGTCTGTATCTTATCCTTATGCAGTTCAACCAACAAATCTCGAATTTCTTTGATATGTTGGGCCATCTTCGACTGTTCAATGGCAGATTGAATCAGATGGTACCAAATATATAAACCAATACCTGCAATAATGATAACGACAACAATCCCCATGCGCTACATTCCCCCCTGTTCTATTTGCAGAAAATAGAATGACACCCAGTCCTCATCTTACGCTAATCCAATATGGTGCATCACATGGTTAAGAGCCGATTTCCGACAAACTTGGTAATTGAATGATTTCTGAGAAACGCATCCGTAGTACTGAGCTGTTTTTCAAAAAGACGGCAACATCGTTGGCATCCCCTTCGATGATGATTACGGTTTCGGAGGAATAGCGATCCGTAGCTTTCACCAGAGACTCCGTTAATGCACGCACCTTGTCTGCATGTGTACGATTTCTATCTTGTGCAGGAAGCCGCAGCACAAGCATACCATTCTTCGCATGTTGGAGATTCGATATTACGTTACTGCTTATGGAACTTGGGTCCTGATCCTCCATATTGTCTATTGATACAGGTACGATTTGCCCCCATGATAGAATGCCGCACTTCTTATAAACCTGAGACAAGAGTTCAATTACCTGTACTCTAGCAGGATCGATACCGCCCATAACTGCAAGACACATAGGAGGCATATCGACGTACAATCCTTTTGCCTTCCCTTCTTGATATTGTGACAACCGATGGACAAGTTGGCGTAGCGATTCTGCATATTCGCCAAGTACTCCACTGGATAGGAATTCATTCAAACTACCTTGTAAATCGAACCTTGCTTCCCCCGTTTGATCTGATTGTGCCTTAGAGTAGTTTGGATTTGCTGATAATGTTCGTCCCTGCAGCGATTCATCTGGCTGTTGAAATTTATCAGTTTGCTGGGATTCATCAGCATTCGATATCTCGCTACTCTTCATATTGGAATGCATTTCTGCCGTGTGATTGCATGACTGCTCAGTATCGCTCAGCGATGTTGACTCATTCCGCTTCTCTACTGATGGAGAAGTCGTCCGACTAGCGGATGGAACCTCAATGTTGAGCGCATACACACTTGTGAAATAAAGTCCTATTTCAATATGTTCCTCCAAGAAGCGGTGCATTTTCGCTGGCGCTCCCGTTAAAATGACGAGAATTTCATCATCTTCTTCAGTCTCATTTTCCAAACAACAAAATAACATATCTAGCGCTTCCCGCCCCTGTCCGGTTCGATCGTCTTCAAGCAGCTTGTAGGCATCTTGTATTACAAGTACGCCTCCGCGTGCCTGTTCAACAATATCGAGCGTAGACTGTGAGCGTCTTCGGCGGTACGGATCAATTAATTGTTTATAATTCACCTCAGTTACCGTTCGTTCAGACAAGTAGAACAGTTCGTGAAAGAGAGAAGAAATGAGATCAGCAGCCCTCATCTCCCAAGTACCCGGTTCCGTAGCGAATATCATATGAATTCTCGGATAATAAATGTCTTGTCCCAAATCATAGCGATTATTAAGCCTCTGGATTAGTCGAACGAGGCGCTGAATGTTCTGATGCATCGCATCAAGACCCGTTAACTCATGAAGCTCCTGCAAAAGGGCTTCTATATTTCGATCCGCTTCAGCCTGTTCTTCTTCAGTCAAGTCCTCCTCATTGGAATACACCTCTTTGATACGTGCAGTTACTCCATCTGGGGTTAAGAGCGCTTGCCGTCTATCACTTGCTGATGGCGGGCCAACAATTTGCGCCACCTCTAGCTGCTCCTGAATGAGCCGAGCTCTCTGTGCTCCTATATTTAATTTTGATTGAAGAAGAGCCGTTGACGCGTATCCAACTTCCGCTACGATAATGGCTGCATCTTCGAGCAATTCGTCCTCTTCATCACCATCCGCACTTTCTTCTTCCTCATCGTCCTCATATTCCTCTTCCTCGTTATCTTCGTAGTCTTCTTCATAGCTTGTCGCATCGGCAATCATTTTCTGCCTTTCTGCCTCGCGTTCTTTCTTATCGCTAAAATAACGGTATATAACATAGATGCTTGATACACTGCCAAATAATACACCCAATAACAGAGAGTATTCTGTCAGAAAGAAAATTGTCATCCAAACAATAAAAAATATGGCCCATGGTAGATTCACACGTACACCCCATACTCCCTCTATTTTTTCCTTATTCTAATTCGAGTTGCGGTAATGCGATGATGAATTCTTGATACGGTCGAAGCTATATGTTCCGAATCCAAAAAAGGATCAATTATGCTCGCTGACTTCCATGGAACCATGATTGCCTATATCAGGCTAATCTAAGGATAGAAGGGCTCTATATGTTCCGCTTGATTTGATATCAGATCAATGATTTGCATGTCATTCGCTCCGATTCTTCGATTTTACACATCTGTTTCTCCAGCCCTCCAACCAAACTTCCTGACTCCAACTGCTCGCTCTTCGCATAATGTCCCAGATGATAGGTTCTTTGGCATCAACATATCCATGCCTGTCCTTCTGGTACTTCTTCATCAGCTCATATTTGACCGCAGCATACAACTCACATTCATCAATATGGCAGCGCAAGTAATCTCTGAACAGGAGCGGGAACTGCTCCGCCCAGCTCCCCAATTCTCTCACATGGATATGCGTACGCTTCCCTCCAGGAGCTTCGCGAAAATAACGCTTCGTCTTGTCCGAATTATCTGCGCGATGAACATAGCCGATCGAATCACTCCAACAGTAGCAGATACCTATCTAGTACACTCATCTATACAACCTTATCCGTCAAAATCGCCTGTACTTCGATTTCAACGAGCAAAGCGGGATCGATAAGGGCCTTCACTTCTACCATGGTAGCTACCGGGCAAATGTCGCGGAAAAATTCACCGTGAGCTCTGCCAATCTCTTCCCATTTGGTTATGTCTGTGACGAACATTCTTGTTCGAACAACATCGGACAAACTTGCTCCAACTTGGTTCAGAGCGTTAGAAATAACTTGCAAAATATATGTAGTTTGCGCATAGGCATCATTTACACCGACCACTTGGCCTTCCTGCATCGCTGTTGTACCCGCAACCTCGACCTGATTGCCCACTCGTATCGCTCGGCAATAGCCTACCAATGGCTCCCAAGGTGATCCTGTAGTTACCCGAACTCGTTCAGCCATTGTATCCCACTCCCTCTATATCATGTCCCACGTTAACATTAGAACTTCTTATAATAAATAACGGTTGCATGATAACCTCCATCTGCAGACTTGGCGAATTCCGGAATCCGTCCAGCTTCCATATACCCATTCGATTGGTACAACAAGTTGGAAGGATCTCCTTCTCTCGTATCAAGCACCAGCAGGCTTCGTTCTTCATGGTGCGCGCAATCTTCCACAACTCGCAACAACCCCTTGGCAATTCCCATTCTGCGCTGGGAAGGGTGCACCATCAACTTCGCCACTTCTGCACGATGAAGAGCATTTGGCTTTTGAGCGAGATGAAGCTGGATTGTACCGCACACCTGATTATCAACTAGCGCAACCCACAGGTGCACCTCCGGCTGCAATACCGCTGCCCAATAATCGTCAGCCATCTTGCGATCCAGTGGAGGGAGGAATCCTATTGATGCACCATCATTCACGACGTCCAATAACAACGTTGATAGCCCTTGAAGCACTTCTCCATCCAACTGCTCTATCTCTTTAATTTGAACACGACTGTCCATAGACTTCCACTCCGTTCGTCTGTCATTAATCTTAAGAACATGCTCCACAATTGCTTCCACAATACCTCTAGATATCTATTATTATCCACCTCAATAGAACCTGTCAAAGCAAGAAGCGCTACAAAAATACCATTCTTTCTGAGAGTCCCTCCCTTTACTTCAACCGTACCGCTAGGTATAATTCGAACCAATGCTCCATTGGTCAAACGATGATGACACGCAAAGGAGGAGTAAGCAAGATGTCTGCAATCATGAGCCCCTACGACCTAATCGTGTATTTTGGCTCTGACCATGTATCTTTTCTCACGAAAAAAGTAGATGCGGACAATCACAGCCATAACTACATTCAGATTACGATCGGCCTTGAAGAGGATGTAGCGATAACGGTAGACGGAGTCGCCTATCAAGCTTCCGGCTTGATCTTGCATTCTAACATCGTTCATGAACTGCAAGGCCATGGACAGTGGCAATGGTATATGCTCATCAACCCTGAATCTGCATTCGGTGAGCATCTGAAGAGAACCTACTTACAGCACTCACCAATTTATATCCTAACAAGCTATCAAGTCGAGGAACTGCAGCAGCTTGCAATCCAGCATTTATTTTCGCTACAGCAAGCAATGGAATACGACCAGATTTGGAACAAGTGCAAGCACATATTGAAAATGACGGATGACAATCTGCCGCCTATTCTTGACGGACGAGTTCATCACATTATGCAAGCACTAGAGAGCATTTCTCTCCCTCAATTGACTGTAACAACACTCAGCAAGAAGTTATTTCTGTCCGAGAGCAGACTATCTCATCTATTCAAAGACAAGATCGGCATATCACTCGCCAGCTATATCGTTCATCATAAATTAGAACACGCATTCCATGCTGTCTTTAGCGGAAAATCCATAACAGACGCAGCAATGGAAGCGGGCTTTAATAGCCCTTCCCACTTCTCTAAGACCGTTCGAGACAAACTTGGCATGACTGCCCGTACAATTGTTCAACATAGCAGATATTTGAAAGTATGAATTCCTCCTCTCCTTTATAGTTGAAGGAGAAGGAGGAATGACCATGACATCCTATTTAGAAGCAACGGCATTAGTTGATTATAACCATCCATCGATTCAAAAGCTTATCATAGAGCGATCCTGGAAAGAAGCTAAAGAGTACGATAAGATTCGTGATATATACGATTATGTGCGCAACCAGATCAAGTTCGGTTACAACCGCGGAGACGATATTCCCGCTTCGGAGGTATTAGCAGATGGATATGGCCAGTGCAATACGAAGAGCATCCTGCTGATGGCCTTGCTGCGTGGAGTCGGAATCCCTTGCCGCATTCACGGCTTCTATATCGATAAGAAAATGCAAAAGGGAGCATTGACTGGCATCATCTATACATTCGCCCCCCGCAATATCGTTCATGCCTGGACGGAAGTTCATTTCCAAGGCAAATGGATGGCGCTTGAGGGTGTCATTATCGATGATATGTACCTTCATCAAGTAAAAGATAGACTGTGCAGCTACAACGATGGTCATATCGGATACGGTATAGCAGTGAAAGACGTGAAGAACATCAACTTATGCTGGCGTGGCGACAGCACCTATATTCAGAACTTCTCGATTACTGAGGATTTAGGCTACTACGATAACCCAGATGAATTCTTCGCGGCATACAACAATACGAAGAGTCGGTTTAAGAAAGCCGTGTTGAATCTGCTTCGGAAGCGGGTAAATCGACGCACCGACGAATTACGGGAAGGCAAACTATAATTAGCAACTATACCTGACCCCAAACATAAATAGCCTATCCCCAAAGAGAGTAGGCTTAGATGAAACCTCAACACCCGTGCCCGCATTGCTTCGGGATGAGCAAGCAGTGCGGGCATTATGTCATCGATGATGCAACAAGATCTCACCATTGCATTCTGCACGAAATCGCGCTTGGAATTGCTCGACGAAGATCAACTTCTGATCGAAAATATCTTCGGACAATTCATAGTTCAGCGCTTCTCGCGAGCTAGCTACATACTCGGCATAGTTCTCACTATCCCACAATTGAATGGCGACATCATACAGTCGCGATTAGTAGGCAATCTGGATGTATTGATACATCAGCCCAGTAACCACAGAGAGAATCAATGGTTCATTTTTCCATACTAGTCTATTATAGAATTGCCTTTCTCTCAACAGAAAAAGCCGTACATCACAAATCATGGATTCGTCGTACGACTCATATGTACTTATAAGAATACAAGTATATATAGGCACGAATATTACGTCTCATTCCCGTATTGAAGTAAGGTCGCAACCACGTCTCTACGTTCCCTGTAATTATCGTAAGCCTCCTCGGCTCTTGCTACCGGATACACATGGGTGATCAATTTCTTCATCGAAATGCGTCCATCAGCGAGCAGCCGTATGTAGGCTTCAAGATTTCTCCCCTCTGTCCAACGCACATGACCGATCGGGTAATCTCGATTCTCCTGCTCATATTGCTTGTCATACCGACCGGGTCCTCCTGCCCTTGAAATGAGAACTTGAGCCTCTTTCTGGAACATGAGCTCTCTGGAATAGGACATCGACAGATCGCCAACAATGACTACCTTCCCCCGATCCCGAATCCATGTAAGCGCACTGTTCGTCACTTCCTCTCCCGATCCGCTCACACAGAGCAATACGGCATCTGCTCCTGCCTCTCCAACTGCTTCAGACAATTCCAGTTCCATTTGATTTTGATCCGCATACACTTGGTCTAACCCGTGCTGTCTGAGCATCTCTGCCCTGCGGGCGTCCATATCCAGTGCAACCGTTCGATAGGCGGCAGCATGAGCGATCTGCGCAATCAAATTGCCTAATGTCCCAAGGCCGACGATAACGGCAGATTCCCCGAATCGTAAGTCAGCTACACGCAGCGCATGCACCGCAATAGCACCTAACCCCCCGAACGCGGCTTCCTTCGGATCAACCTTATCCGGCACAAGTGCGATCAAATTCGTGGGAACAGTCAGCCACTCCGCATGACATACGTACGGCGCCCCATAGCAGGCCACCCGCTGCCCAACCAAATCACTGCTCACACCATCCCCTACCTGCTCAACGATGCCAACTGCACTATATCCCAATAGGATCCGCGACTCCGATGAACAGTTCACCATACTCAGCTCCGTGCCCGGACTGATTGCTGAATATTCCGTTCGAATTCTGACATGTCCATACTCCAGTTTCTTGGGTTCCACTTCAGCAATGACAATTGTGCCGGATTGTGTCGCCACAGCCTTCACTTTAATTCCCCCAATCGTTAACCTGTCTGCCGTTTTCGATACTCACTAGGCGATATTCCGTAATATTTCTTAAATGTGGTAGCAAATGTTGACGCATTCAAATATCCTGTCTTTTCTCCGATCTCAGTTACCGAATATGAGGTATGCTTCAGCAGTTCTCTGGCATGGGCTAGTCGCACCTTGTTCAAGTAATCCACATAATTGATATCAAACGTTTTTTTGAAATAACTAGAGAAGTATTTCGGCGAGGTATGGAAGACTTCTGCAATATAATCCAAATACAAATTCTCCATATAATGAAGCTCGATATATTGTGCAATGAAAGCAGGATTCAACTTATTTGTCGGCTCACTCTTGCACTGCTTTGCCAAAAATGCAGCAACCTTAATAAGCGCCTGCTTCATCTCCGTATATCGATTCGCCCGTGAAATGCTTCGAAGAAAATCCCCTTCAAGCTTGCTCCATTCCTCCTGTTCCAGCGACGGATTGCCGATCATGCGGAACAAGTCATAGAACATCGCTTGCGCCACGTGCACCATCTGATGCATATGAATATTTCGCTTGTTGTTCGCTTCGAATGTATCTTCTATGATCTGGACGGCATCTTCCAGCCTTCCGCATAACACATAGTTAGAGAGCTTCTCCATTTTGTCCATCGGATAGTACATATTATAGGTGTATCGTATCTGTTCTGCATCCATCACAGGTTCATCGTTGCTTACCGACCGATGTGACATCCCATGGTTTACATCTTGAAAAGCGCGTTTCCAATGTACCTCATCAGTGCTGTACATACTGCTTACACAAGCCCCTACTTCATAGCGGCTCAGCTCATTATTTCCTGCAGCAGCAATGTAAGCACGAAGCTGTTTGAATAGTGTACGCCTAGTTAAAGGCTGATCCAATCCAATCCAAGCGACAAATTGCAGCTTATCGGCATGAAATAGAAGTGCCTCTATCGACTCTCGCTTCAATCCAGCAGCAATACGTGATTCCAGCTCATCAACATGGATACGCTCATGTGACTCCGCTTCCTCCTTAGGCAGCAGTTGGATCAGAACCATCACAAATTGTTTCTTCACAGTGCTTTCTGGGAAGTATTTGCGGATAAGCTGCTCCGATTCACTCGGATCTGCATACTCATCAATCGCTCGAAGGAAGGCAGTTCTTCGATTTCCTACACGTACGACTTCAAGTTGCTCTCTGAGCTTACCGTTGTCTAATTGGAGCACACGAATAGCCTTATGAATATTGCGAATATCATTTCCTTTACTCGTTTCCATTCCCAGCTGCTGAATAATGTTACGGATGGGTCGGTATAAGTACATACTGAGCAAGTAAGATAAAGTGACAGCTCCAATTATGGCAGTGATCATGATCGTAAGATTCGCACTGCTTACGGAGTTGATGTTCTTAAACTTATAAGGAATTTTATTGATATACATAAATCCGTTGTACGTCGATTTGTAGAAATTGTACTCGAAATCCTTGCCCGTGATCGTCCCTTCCGAATTGAAATTAGAGGTTAACTGATTCCATACCTCTACCAAGTCAAAATCATCATTCGTGCTGAGTATCACATTGCGATTCGAATCAAGCACAATAAATGATGCACCAGGTATAATAGCAGTTTGGTCAACGAATTTCATCCACTTTTCGGCACTAATCAAAAACATGATATGTTTATCAGATAGACGAAATTTATTGCCTCCCACCATAATCAGCAGTTTCTTTTTTTGCCATGTCGTACCGCTGTTCATGACCTTGTATGTATCGGCCGGAAAGACTTTCGATTCATGCGGCATGGACATAAAGCGCTTCCAATACGCTGCATTGTAGATGGAATGTACATATTTTTGCTCAAATAGCTCTCCTAAATCAGTCGTACCGTGCAAGGTTATTGCAAGATTCGAATTGTCATGAAATACAATAATATCTTCGATAAAATCAGCTTTGGAGACGAGTGCGGTAACATTTTTCTGTAAATCGTACACCTTCGCCATATCCAGGCTTCCATCACTATTTACAATGTTGTTATAGGGTAAGGAGTGAATGGAATGATTCATGCTGTCTAGGGACCTGAAGCTGTTATCGATCGATTGAATCATCGTTTTCACGACTAACGCATTATTTTGAGCTACTTCGTCATAGACTTCTGAGATGGAGTTCTTGTGTACAATATAGTTGGAGACAAACATGACCATGATCACGATTAACAAAGCCATGAAAATTTGAAGCAGGCCGACGTTCATCAATAATCTTTTCATCTCGCTCTTCCCCTTGTCATGTTCTCATACGCATGAAGCGATTCCAACTACATTCTACACCGTGATCAACTATCCCTTCTCCGCTCCTAGCATAACCCCCTTTGCAAAGTATTTCTGTGCAAAAGGATAAATAAGCAAGACGGGGATCATAGACAATACAATTGTCGCGTTCTTCATCGCCTGTGGAGCCAGAGCTGCACGATCTACGAGCGAAGCATCCGACTCTGCATTGAAGATGAGCATGTCTCGCAAGACAATCTGAAGCGGGAACATATCCTTGTCATTTAAATAAATTAACGGGAGGAAGAAGCTGTTCCAATGCCCCATGAAATAAAAGAGTCCAATCGACGCCAAGGCGGGCTTCGACAACGGGATTACGATGCTGAACAAGATGCGATACTCTGAAGCCCCATCGATTTTGGCCGCTTCCCGAATTTGGGACGACATGCTCTCATAGAAGCTCTTGAGTATGATGAGCTCAAATGTCCAGATTGCATTAGGCAGCACGAGTGCCCATACTGTATCAATTAAGCCCAGTCCTTTGACCACCATGAAAGTTGGGATAATTCCTGCATTCAGGAACATCGTCAGCACGATCGCAAGCATCCAGAACTTTCTGCCGACAAAATTGCGCTGCGCTAATGGGTAAGCGGAAATGGCCGTAAACAACAGGTTGATGAATGTGCCAAGCGCCGTATAATAGATTGTATTCAGATACGCCCTTGGAATCTTGTCATCCTTCAGCACCTCAACGTAAGCATCTATATTGAAGCCCTTCGGAAACAGGGTTACTTCCCCTTGCAATACAGAAACCGTGTCACTAAATGAAATGACAGCAATATACCATACCGGATAAAGAGTACACACTGCAACGAGAAGCAATAGGATCGTATTGACAACATTGAAGATCGACAGCTTACGTTCTCCTACCATAGACTGTTACCTCCAAATCGCTTGCTTACATAGTTCGCTCCGAGCAGCATGACCAAAGCTACGGCAGATTCGAACATCCCAACAGCCGCTGCATAGCTGTAGCTTGATTCGAGGAAGCCCTTTCGGTACACATAGGTGGAGAACACATCGGCGACACTATATGTCATTGGGTTGTACAGCAGCAGCACCTTTTCGTAACCGATTCTAAACATATTCCCCATATTTAAGATGAACATGACGACGATCGTCGGCATGATTCCTGGTATCGTAATATGCCGCATCATTTGCAGCCGCTTCGCACCATCTACCTTAGCTGCCTCATACAGCGAAGGATTAATACCGGCTACAGCCGCCAAATAGATAATCGCCTGATAACCCATCGTGGCCCAAATATCGGATATGACGTAGATCGGCCGAAACCATGCAGCATCAATCAAAAAATGCTTTTTTTCAAATCCGAAATAGGAAAGAACTTGATTGACGATCCCATTCGTTGGTGAGAGAAAGTCAATGATCATACTGCAAATAATGACTACTGATAGAAAGGAGGGTAAATAACTAAAGGTTTGAATCGATTTCTTAAACCATTTTACTCGAACTTCATTTAAGAAAACGGCAAATAGGATCGGAAACGCAAACCCGAATATTAACGTGTAGAAGCCTAGCAGGAATGTATTTGTAAAGAGAATAAGAAAGTCCTGATTGCTGAAAAATTTAATAAAATGCTTCAGTCCTACCCATTTGCTATCGAATACGCCTTTGTACACACTGTAATCCTTAAATGCGATGATTAACCCATACATGGGCCCGTATCGAAATATTGCGTAGAAGAGAATACAAGGAATAAAAAGCACAAGAAGCTGCTTATCGCGCTTGATATGCTTCCAGAAGTTCGCCCAACGCATGCGACTTGGCGTCATTGTTCGCTGGTGCTTAGTCTCAAGCTCTGATTGCTGCACAATTGTTCCCCCTTGAGGAATGGGCACCTGAATCAGAATCCAGGTGCCCCTCCGATTTCAAATGATCCGCAGCTTACTTGGAGTCAAAACGCTTTTGTGCTTCATTAAATATGGCAAGCATTTGATCAATCCCTGCTTTTTTCGCAGTGTTTTTCCAGTCCTCCCATTGCTTCTCACCATAGTTTTTATCCATCACATACTTCGAATTGAACTCTTCCGCTGCCTTCTGGATCGACGTCTGCAGCTCTGATAGGATCGCAATTTCTTCATCTGTGAAGTTAAGGGTTGGATCTAACGGCTCTCTTCGATTATCCTTCATGATTAGATCTTGGGCTTCCTGCTCTTTTTCCGAGAACTTGAAATAGACACTCTTCGGATTCGGTCGCAAATAGGCGCTTTCCTGCCACATCCCATAGCGATCCTCGAGAACACTAATATCCACTAGCGGCAGGTTAGCCAATTCTGGATACACAGGATATCCATCCTCACCCCACTTGAAGTTCACACCTTCTACACCAAGTGTCATTAAATCCCCACCAGATGGACTTGTTAAGTAATCCAGCAACTTCAGCGCAACTTCCTTATTGTCGTTATCCGCTACTGCGATACCGAAGTCGCTAACCTCAGGCAGCGATCTTACGTGCCCCGTCGGACCAATTGGCAGTGCATATCGCAAGTTGTAATCTGGCATCGCACTCTTCACCTGGTTGTAGAACAGATCCAATCTGCCAATCCAGTCGAAAGTTACAAATGCCTTGTCTGTTGTCATTTTCGTTGTCCAAGAATCCTGCGTATTCGTTAAAAACTCAGGATCGAGCAGCCCTTCGTTGAACATCTTTTTCATGAAGTCAAGCATATCTTTGTGCGCATCCTGCACGGAGGCGAACTTCCAATTTCTATCTGCTTCATCATAATAAATTGGATAGTTCTCACCGCCTATTCCCCAACCATAAGACCAGTCTCCATAAATGTGTTCTTTCGTCTTAGAAGCGTAAGGATAGCTGTTCGGATACAGCTCCTTCAATTTTTTCATAGCAGTGTAGAATTCATCTGTATTCGTCCATGGCTTGATGCCGTTTTTATCGAATATATCCTTTCTATACATGAAACCGTGATTGACGTCCCGATTCAACTTGTATATCGGCCATGAGTATAAGTTCCCGCTCTGATCGCCGAATGACTTGATTACCCACGGGTTTTCTTCCATGTACAGCTTCTTGAAGTTGGGCAGCATATCGACATGCTCATTAATGGCCACAACACCGCCCTGCTTGCCTATATCCTTCAGTTCGGCACCCTTTAATCCATTGAAAATATCTGGAAGCTTTCCGGAGGCAACGGTCGTTCTCAGCTTATCCTCGTAAGTCTGGCTGGAGTATGTCTGAAACACCACCTTAATGCCTGTTCGCTTCTCAATTTCCTTGACGACGAGCATTTCATTCGTAATGGAGACATTACCGGGATGCATCCATGTTAACGTTACAGGCTTATCAACGATCGGAAGCTTCAGCCCGCCAGTATCCCCATATTGCTCACTATCCCCCGTGACTGTGGAACCGGAACCTGCATTACCACTGTTACTGCTGTTATTGTTGGAATTTGTGCTGCTTTCTTGACTGCTTGCACTCCCTCCGCCTCCGCATGCCGCAAGAAACGTGAAGACCATTGTCATCATGACGACAACACTTATGACTCTTTTTGACATTGCGATCATTTCCCCCTTTGTATTGTTGCGCATTCCCTGCTGGCAGCTTCCAACTTAATTCTCTCTCAGTATAAGAAGTAGTCACCATTTAATAAATAAAGCGTTTTCATAAGTTGTTCTAATAGACCCTCCTCGGGATAAAAGTTCACGTAAAACCCTTATGCACCAAGGATTTCCCCCGAGTGGAAAATGATAAAGTGGTTGAATTTGATGAAATACAGTTAATGTTTATTCCAGCCATTCCTGTAGATGGGCAGCAACGAATTCGTCATCATGAAGATGCGAATATTGTCTATATACTCGATCGATTTCGTCCGCTTGCCCAGCAGAAAGCGTCTCATTCGGATTCAGGCACCAAATGCCCTTGAGCAGCCCTTGGCGGCGCAACACTTCATGAATCCCTGGAATACATCCATGAAATTGATGAGCAGTATCGAAAAATGCAGCATTGCAGTCTGTAATCTGGATGTTCCTAGTTAACCATTCCCCAGAGATTTCGCCGCGTTCTCTCTCCTTCTTGATCTCCTCCAGTAATTCGACTGCCTTCTTCGTCCATACAGCCCAATGGCCGAGAAGACCGCCCACAATACTCTTCTCAATTGACTGCCCTCTCACATCGAAGCGGTACGTTGTAAGCAGATCATTAACAATGTTATCGTCATTCCCTGTGTACAATGCAATCTCATCTCTTCTGTCAGAATAGCATACCGCTCGTACAACATCGATGGTCTGATAGCGATTGAAGGGAGCCATTTTGATTGCTACAACATTCGGGATGTCCGCGAATTTGCGCCAAAAATCAAAGCTGAGGACACGTCCTCCAACAGACGGCTGCAGATAGAATCCGATTATCGGCATAATAGCAGAAACCCGTTCAGTACGTTCAAGCAATTCCTCTTCACTCATGCTGGAGAGTCCGCCCATGCTTAGCAATGTGGCATCATACCCCACCTGATGTGCCAGTTCCGCTTCCCTCATCGCTTGTTCAGTACTGCCGCACACACCGGCAATCTTAATAAAAGGACGTTCTATGTTAGCTCGTTCTACCTCTTCAACGGCCATGCGCAATACCGTCCCAAATAAATCATGCTTAGGGTCGCGAATCTCAAATTGTGTGGAGTGAACTCCTACTGCGATTCCACCTGCTCCGGATGCAATGTAATACCTCGTCAACGCGCGCTGATGGCGTTCGTCCAGCTGACGCTCCTCATTGAGTGCAAGTGGATGCGCGGGAATAACTAAGCCCTGATGGAGAGCCTCATGCAGTGTAATAGAAAGTTTCTTACCGGCCATTATCAGAATTTCCCCCTTCTCTCTTGAAAGTGTGTCGGTTTATTCCATGTAGTACCTCCTGCTTGAACCCATTCCGCCACCCAGTCGATCATCTGCAGCAATGATACAGATGGATACCCGAAGCGCTGATGTGACTTGGATGCATTATTCAACAGTGCCAGTTCAGACTCTTCGCCCTGAAAATGCACATTCCTATTGAATCGCTTAGCGAATTGCTCCACGGCCCATCTCACCGACATCGTCTCTGGCCCTGTGATGTTCATGATGGTGGGCGGACTCGTGCATTCCGTCAAGGAGCGAAGAGCCATTGCGTTCGCATCACCTTGCCAGATTACATTTGCATGCCCCATACTCAGGTTAATCGGACTCCCTTCCATCACGGATTTAGCAATCTCTAATAGGACACCATAACGGAGATCAATTGCATAGTTCAGTCTGTAGAACAGCATTGGCGTCTGATTTTTATGCGCATGATACTCGAAGATTCGCTCTCGGCCTAATGTGGACTGCGCATACTCACCGATTGGTTCTGGTGATACAGACTCATCAGCCCCTCCGCTGCCGATCGGCATGAATGGATAGATATTACCAGAGGAGAACACAACGATGCGTGAATCCTTGTATTTCTCTGCCACTCTTCCGGGCAAGTACACATTCATCGCCCAAGTAAAATGTTCTTTCCCCGTTGTGCCAAATTTATTGCCGGCCATATAGATCACATTCGCTGCATGTGGCAGCTTGAACAATTCTCCATCATGAAGGAGATCGCATGCAATCGTCTCCACTCCCGCTTCCTCTAGTTCGCGCTGTACATCTCCTCCAGTGAACCGAGAAACCCCGATCACCCGCTTGTTCAGCCCGCCCTTACGAACCGCATTGACCGCCAGCTTAGCGAGACTCGGCCCCATTTTCCCTCCTACACCAAGAATAACAATATCTCCGTCGATTTTCGCCAGATCTTGAATACATTCATCTGAAGGCTCAGCTAGTCTCTTCTCCAGTTCAAGCACTGATTTCATATCCGTCATCCCCCTTCTGGATTTATTCGATTTCACCATCTACGTATGGAACCTGATCCTGCGAAACCGACAAGCTTCCATGAAACCATATATATACCAGACAGAAGATCGTGTATATCATGCTTTTTCCCACGTCTTACGTATTTCGGGATAGGGGTATCTCCCAATGTTATACAGCCTAACTCTCGGGCGATTATGTAGGTTGAAAATCATCAAGTAGACGAAATAAATAAAGTGACTCACGATCGATGGGCACGTGGCGCATGGATCGCGAGTCACTTTATGAAAGAAGCAAACATAATCGTGTTTTCATGTTAGGAGTTATAACTTTACTGCATTTCACTCATTTCACTCCTCATTACGCCTGCGCGATTTTTGGGAGTTTTATGTGATCAAGGGATTGAAGACGATTTGGCAACATAAACAAATTATCATCTGATAGTTCTGGGTACTCGACCCTATACCCACCTTGCTCAGGATGAAATTGATAGTACACCCGTTCCGTCTGTTCTGTTGCAATCTTATTGACAACTTGCGAAAGATCAATTTGGTTCGGAGACAGGACATCGTATAGTTGTATTGAATTTCCATCTTGCATAAAGATAACGACCGCGTCTAATTCTTCAATAAAATACAGATGATCCTCAAACACATGCAAGCAATACCAAGAGAAGATTCCTTCTGCATGAATGGCGTCACACGTCGAGTATCTTACGTTCCGTGAAGAATAGTATCGCATGACAAGCTCCCAATCCTGAACGTCCATTACGTTCAGCTTCCGCATATGAGGACGATCGCTGTGTGCCTCTAGCGTATTTATCACGGAGTAGAATTCCGGTTCTTGTACTTTATGAAAACCAAACTTCGGATAGAAATCGAGAACCGTTCGATTCGCATATAAGTACATAAAGCTGCATTTTTGCTGATACTCATCGATTACGATTTCCATTAGCTTTCTCGACAGTCCTTGATTCCGATATGCTTCATCCGTCATGACCGTGCCGATCATAATGGCTTCATGAATCTCATTTTTTACAACGATATCCATTACATTAACTGATACATTCGCAACGACTCTATCTCCATCGGCGTAGGAATAACAAATATACCGATCATTCCAGCATCCTCGCTGATACCAATCTTCAAACTGAATGCCGAACGATTCCTGCGCCAATGCATTGAAGCTTGCACGGTATTTGTCTATGTCCTTATAATCCTTAATGAATACGAGTTCATTCATAATAACTCTCCCTCATCGCCTTATTCATATTCCAGCTAATTTATAACAATAGACGATCCGAGTTGATATCTGGCAATCCTTTCTCCACAGGAAGAGATTCCTTCTTCCACAAATCCTAGCTTCGCATAAAGCCCTTTTGCCCTCTCATTATTAAGGTTATAGCTAATTAAGACTGTGTCTGTCTCCTGTTCTTGGCAAATCTCTTCGATAATGAATTGTAATGCTTGCTTGCCATATCCTTTTCCTTGGAATTTTTCGTCGATCATGAAGCGTCGAATCCAATAATTCCCATCAGCATCATCCAATCCATACATTGCAAAACCGATCATTTGATCTTCGTTGTAAATGGCCTTCGCTACAAAATCCGGCAGAAATTGTACTTCTGCTATGGAATATACATTTGGAGCAACGAATTCGCGTTGATCCTCATGCGTTTGGAGTTGTATGCTTTCTTTCCAGTTGTTTCTTCCTATTTTTTGTAATGTAATCATATTATCCTCCTAAATATAAGCATTCTTATTGCAGAAACAGATATCTAAATTTTCTCTATTACAAGTATTTCAAGGTCTAATCTCTCTCACTTCTTACTAGGGGTAGTATCGATCCGACTATTCGAAATGGAATACCACAGCTTTTCAACTCGTAGAAGCCGCATATCCTGAAGCTCAAGCTTATAGATATCCGGCATAGTCGTGGAGATCCAGAACTCGAATCCGTAAGTCGGGTCAAAGTGATTCAACATCAACGTCATAATGTCCCCGTGTGTCCCGATCACAATATGCTGACCTTCATACTTGCTTATCAGTTCCTGTAGTACAGCAACCGCTCTTTGCTGTGCATCATGGCTAGTCTCTCCCTCTGGAAAAGAAACATGGAAATTTTCGTATACCTTCCGTTTGGCCTCTTGGAAGCTCATACCTCCAAACACACCAATATGCCGTTCTCTTACATCCTCATACAATTGAATCGGACAATTCATCACATCAGCTAGAGGCTGAATCGTTTGGATCGCCCGTGCATAGGGACTTGATATAAACACTCGAATCGGGAAATTTCGCAGCAATTCGGCGATCTTCATTGCATCCTGTTCTCCTGCAGCAGATATTCCCCTTGAGCGCTCTTCCCCTTCGACATATGGGGACTCACAATGCCTCACAAAATAGAGTGTAGTCGTCAAAATCATCTCACCTCATTCCATTTGTAAGTTCAGACGATGCCAGTTGTTTCCTAAATACGAACGCAATTCTGATTACGGTTGTTCGGTTCGCCCAATTCATGAATAGCCCTCTTTCATTGATTGAGAACTACACTATAAATGCAACTCCATCGGATCATTGCATAGACTGTACCCGTTCCGTTCATAGAAGCGAATGCTCCATTCACTAGGCCATACGATGATGAATTCATGCTCCTGCTGCTTCGACCAAGCCTCTATCTCTTTCATCATCCTGCTTCCAATCTGGTTGCCGCGATGCTCTGGTACGGTATATACATTCGTCATATAAACAAATGGATTTGTCTTTCGCCCAGGTCGAGGGACTTTGTGAATCAATTCCAAGTAGATGTGGGAGATGACGCTGCCATCTAATTCAGCTACCCAAATAAACCAGTTTCCCCCTTTCATTGCTTCTAGTAGAAAAGAACGGCACTCCTTGTAAAAATCTTCGTATAGTTCCTCTCCAACCTTCTCTTCGTTATACTCATTCGTGAAGTCCCATCGCATTCGAATAAGCTGATCAATATCTTGTTCGCCGGCTAATCTCATTTTCATCTCGAAGTTCTCTCCTTATCATGATAAGACCCAACCAAAAACGAGTTTTCAGTCGGGCCATATGGTGTCTTATTACACAGGATTAGATTCCATTATTATACACTTCATTTATCAATTCAAATAGAAGGGTTATGTTCAACTTCAATTTCTTGGACGAATACGGCTGTTCTTTCAATGAAGACATCTGTCCGCTCCTCATGGCGAACTGCTTGAACCTTAACCTTGCCATCGCGATCAATCTTTAGACCTGCTCAATGAAGAATTCGGCTTTGTCCTGATATACGGAGAGGAGAAATGTCTTCCATGCATGAACGCATCAGGATGATAAGTCTCTATACAAAATGGATGCACGGACGCTTGCGGGAATTTTGGTACTAGAAGAGTCCGTACGCCTGTGCTTCCATAAGCTATAGATGCGGTCAGATCGATATCGTCTACCTGCAATCCGATTGACTCCGCTAATCGCGCGATATCTCCTTGAAACGGAATAAACTGTGAACTGTTCTGCTTCATTTTGATGTACAGTCGTCCATCAAGGATCGTGAATTCAATCGGTAAGATACCTGCCTTCTATTTTTCCATGCAAAAAATGATACCACGAACAGAATAGCTTCTGCCATCAAACCGTCGCCGATATAATCCGTTCCCCCCTAACTGAATAGGCAAGCTGGCATTAGGCACCTAAAAGACCCTATCGGTTATAAAATGAGTCTAAACAGAAGAATCTCATCCCCTTCCTCCTGTCCGTTCCTAATCTGTTTACATCGTCCAAATGGGTACCTGCACATCACCTAAATATGCCCTGCACCAATCTCCTCATATCAGACAGTCTTCCTCTCGTAATCGCTTTAATCGATATCATAGATTAACCATTTCGAGTCGGGGTCTTTCCCTTTGATAAATACGTATTGTGACGTGAAAAAATCATCGTTGGTCAGCATATCATCAGCTAGGATAAGAACTTGATATCCCTTTTTCTGCTCCTGAATATGGATGGGAGTGTGCAGCTTCACCGCCTCCAATTGGTAGGTCGGCATGCCTGTTATCGGACTATTCGGTGCGAATAGCTTCATATATTCCTCCGCATTGCCCTCATGCAAATATTGCATTCGTTTGTTGATGAGCTGTATAATCTCTTGTTCATCCTGATTCAATCCCTTTATTTCCAAATACGCAGGACCAGATTTCGATGTACAGCCTTGAAGCAGAATGAGAAGTATAACAAGCCACACTGTCCGAACGACAAACCCACTTCTACAGACACGTCCCATCAACCAACACTCCTTCTTTTTTCAAATGCCGAGCAACCACCTACGTCTTCAACCTGACAAAGATCAGCCTCGCTACATCTTCAATTAGAGAATTAAACTTTCTCGCCCCATCTGCATCCAATTTCGATATGTAACGTAACTATAGGATGGTGCTAAGTACGGAGGAGGCGTTCGATGAGCAGCATAGTAACGATTTATAAAAGCGAAAAGGGTAAGAGTTTGATTGCGAATCATTATGAAAACTATATACAAGCTTTGCCGTTTCCCGTTGAACGCATGTATCTGAATACGAGCTTTGGCTCAACTCATCTATTAGCTGTGGGACCCACTGATGGAAAACCGTTGTTCCTGTTACAAGGGGGAAACTGCATCAACCCAATGACATTGTCTTGGTTTTCTCCATTAACGAGCCAGTATCGAATTTATGCGCCTGATACGATTGGTCATCCTGGGTTTAGTGCAGAAACTAGAGTGTCAGCTAAGGATAATAGCTTCGCCCTATGGCTTCAAGAACTCATGAACGGTCTTGATATCGATAAATGTGGATTTATAGGCACCTCTTATGGAGCAGGAATCATATTAAGACTAGCCGCCTATATGCCGCATAAAATAGACTGCGCCGTGCTTGTGTCACCAGCAGGAATACGTTTAGGATCGAAGCTCAAAATGATCAAGGATATCCTTTTGCCACTGCTTCTGTTCCATGCAACTTCCTCAGATCGATACCTTGATAAGCTAACCAATGCCATGTCTGACAACACGATGAAGGCAATAGACAAGAAAATGATTGGAGACATTTTTCGATATGTGAAACTTGAGCAAAATATGCCTAAGCTTACAGAAAAAGAGGAACTCCAGCATTTCCATGCGCCGACTCTTCTTATTACAGGCCGAAAGGACATCTTTTTCCCTGAACGGCAGGTCAATCAAACAGCACGCGCAATCATCCCGAATCTGACCGCAATCAAATCATACGAGATGGGACATTTCCCTTCAGAAACGGATTTACTCTCCATTAACGATGAAATCTCTATGTTTCTGCAAACTTATTACGTAACGAAAGTTACATAGATTCGATATCGTCTTATTGGTGGATTATTATTCCTTGTCACAATAATCCACCTAATAGGAACCTTATGGCTTGATATTTCTCTCATTCTTGTCTCCAACAATTGAATGAAGATGTCACATCCTCCTCATAGGCCATCATCAATATTCTCAATTCTCCTTTATCATTCCAATCCATGTCATTAATGAACTCGTCCGGAACCTGAATACATGGCTTCCCCTCGATCACTCAGGCTGCAAAGTAATAAGCGACGCTACACTCATACCATTATTCACTCTTCAAAATCATGGATACCTGCATGTTCAGTATTTATCCATTTGTTTCTGTATCGTTCTATGACCCGATCATCCCATATTTGAACTTCAATATATCGCTCAGGGCCATATTGACCGTGCGCGTTCCAATGCTGTGGCCAGCCAAACTGTTCAACTACCTGTTGAATAGCATCTCGGGTATATACCTTTTTGCGATATGGCTTCCCGTCCTCAACTCGCATCGTAGGAAATAAGTCTCCATAAGTAAAACTAATGGTACTTGCGTCGAAATCATCAATATAGATTTGTAATTCTCTTCCCTCTTCATACCACTCCAGCAGCCAGTGGCATTGCCCTAATGTCATATAGTGAGGATATAGCGTCCGAGGATTGCCGCCTTGCTCTACAAACATCATTCTTGCCTGCTTCTCTAATTGACGCCTAATTTGCATGTAATCTTCAGATCGTTTGCTTGCAAAGCCTCTTCCATTCTCTCTTAACTCGGACAAGATGCTGTTCGCTTCTTCAATAGACAGTGCAGACAAATTGTGAAATGGCCCTCTTGCGGCTTCGTAATAGTGACACAAAAGATTGAAGTCCATTTTGACAGCCTCCTATTTCAACATAGGAATCATAACAATCGTGTTCCCCATTCGGTTCATATTAGCAAATACGCGATAACCCATAAATAACCAGCTGATTCTGATCAGATTTTTATGTAATATTAAGAATTTATTAAGGAGCAATTAAAGCCCTCTCCCTATACTAAGCATATGGAATAAATACTAGATCTAATTGATATAGGTCACAAGGAGGAAGAACATACGTGTCATTACCCCAATTAAATATTGAAATGTTTCGTGGAATTAACGACTTAGGCAAGCAGCTCTCCTTTCTAAATCCATCCGTCGTATTCATTGCGGAATATACGATCTATCTGTTAGCAGCTTGCATGCTGTTATTTTGGTTCACCCGTACAACGGCCAATCGCATGATGGTGCTGCAGGGCGGATTTGCATTCATTCTCGCAGAGCTCCTTGGCAAAGCGGTTGGAATGTTCCATTCGCATCATCAACCATTTGCGGAACTCCCGCATGTTAGTAAATTAATCGATCACAGCATCAATAATTCATTTCCCAGTGATCATACGATATTGTTTTTCTCCATCTGTGCGTCGTTCTGGCTGATGCGCAAAAAAACAGGCTGGGGCTGGTTATGGCTCATGCTGGCGGGTTGTGTAGCGTTATCTCGTGTATGGGTTGGCGTACATTATCCAGTAGATATAGCAGTAGGTGCAATGATCGGAATCTTCTCAGCTGTACTCGTGTATTGGTCATCCACTAGATTTGCTTGGTTGTCTCGCTTGCTTGATGTGTACGAGAGCGTGGAACGACGCATACTACCTGCGAGCAATAAATCTAAGGGTCTATAAGTAAGAGATTCATAGAAAATGAGAATGGACGCACCGTATTGGAGAAGTCGAACAACAATATGACTGCGTCCATTGCTTATTCCCCTCAAGGCCATTTACATGCACTTGTTACCTGCATTTACTCCCCAATATCCTGCTTCAAGAGCTCTTGCAAGGAATGTGGGAAAATAGGTCTGCTAAGCTCCAATATCGCCTTCGCGTAAGATTGAATTTCCTTCTGAGCATCATGCTCCAGGCGTTGATTCAAGAAGTGGGCTACCGATTGCAGGGAGGCTGTCCAATACCAGCGCACATACATGCCATAAGAAGGCAGAAATAATCTAGCTTGCTCCGCGCATATGCCATCTTCTAGTGCCGCTTCATACTTGGCAACTCCAAGTTCAATGTAGTTCATCAGCTCGTCCGTGTGCTTCTGCCCGATTTCCCAGGATACAATGTCTCCACTGCCCTGCTTCGAATTCTTCGGCTTGCTTCTCCATTCCCCCTGAGACGGTATGTAGAAGGTAGGATCTTCAGTGATATATCTACGACTCGATTCATTCCAAGCCTCCAAGCTGTCGCCTGTGCCTTCCATATGGGAAGAACCTATGACATACTTCCACCACTGCCTTGCAACCATAAGCGGCGCGTACACTTCGAACTGCAGCATGACATGTCGAAATGGCGAGGTGTGTCCTTCTCTAGCCAGAAATTGAATCAATCGAATATCCCGTTCACTTAGCTCCATCGATTCCTTGGCATAGGATACCCGTGCGGAGTTGACAACCGTCAAATCCGAACCCATCGTGTTGACTAACCGGACATACCCCTTATCTAATACTTGCAGCATAAACATGGCAACCACTCCTATCTAGTAAATGAGACGAAAAGAGAACATCAAGTTCCCACTCAATGCTCTCTTCATTTGGATACATATTCTATTTTAGTATACATGAATCCAAGTGGATGAACAGGTATTTCCTGGCGAATATTATTGACTGACTTTTCTCTGTTCAGGCACTCCTAACACAATAGATCACCCTGCACTTCCAATGAAAAAGCTGGCGACTAAGATCAAGAACACTGCCATTGTTATTCCTACATACAAATAATCTTGTTCGTGCAGAAAAACAAAAATAGAGATAAAAACCCGCAGTACTGGTGTTGCAATGAGCATAAGCAGCCCTGTCAGGATAATCGCATACGACTTCATTGATAATAGACCGGCATAAATTCCTGCCAGACTGGTTGGAAAGGTCTGCTCAGGATATCCACTGTCTCCAGAAATGAGGAACAGCAGCAAGCCAGCAAGGATCACCGCTGCACTAGCAAGTACCCCTACCCGAAGCCACTTGCTGACAACAATCTCTACCGCTTCCGATTTGTCATTGCGCATTTGTTCGATCTCGGACTGCTGTACGCTGCCTTCTCGCCCAAGCTCACTCATAGAAGTCCCCCCAATCCCTGTACAATCATCTGAATGGCCACATACGCCAATACGGGAATAAACCATTTGCGAATCGTCTTGCTCTTCATCTTCTGCATGATTCTCGCGCCAGCCGTTGCCCCCACAAGAACGCCTAGCGCCACTGGAGCCGAGATTGCCGGATCGATGTCGCCACGGAACAGGTAAACCCCCGCGCTTGCAGCGCCCGTAACGCCCATCATGAAGTTGCTCGTCGCACTGGATACCTTAAGCGGGAGCTTCATGAAGACATCCATCGCCATCACTTTGAAGCTGCCGCTGCCAATTCCAAGCAGACCCGATATCACCCCTGCCCCGTACATGACGCCGAATCCGCCGTATACATTGTCCACCTTATACGGAACCGTCTGATTCAAAGCCTTATCATAATACTCACCTTGCAAGCGCAGCTTCTCCGCAACCGGATGCATAGTTACATCCTTCGGCAGTTCATCATTCCGCTTCTTAAGCATAGTCCCCGCCGAGTATAGCAGCAGCAGACCGAAGATAATATACAGTACCGTAGGCGTCATGATTCCGCCTAGAAATGCACCGGTTATCGCTCCCACCGTTGTTGCAACCTCCAAGAACATGCCTACTCGCACATTCGTAATCCGATCTCGGATATAAGCGATCGCTGCCCCGCTGGAGGTTGCAATGACCGAAATAATACTTGCGCCAATCGCCGTCTTAATATCAACGCCGAACAATAAGGTCAATGCTGGCGTAACTATAATCCCTCCACCCAGACCAAGCACTGCCCCGACGATTCCAGCCAATACGGAGATCAACAGTATTTCAATCGCTAGTAAAGACAACATCCTCTCCCCTTCCGCGCCATGTTCTTCCTCATACATATGTATACACCTTTTTATACATTCGATCAATAGATTGCATCATTTACTTTACATTGTATGTGCTATAATGGGCTTAATAGGACAAGTACAAGTCGAAAGGGTTGATCAAATGCAGTTCCGTAATTTAGACGAAATCGATACACGGATTTTGCAGCTGTTATCCGAGAATGGACGCTTAAGCAATGCGGAGCTTGGACGAATGGTCAACTTGACCCGAGCGGCTGTTCGCGAACGAATTCATCAATTGATGGAGGAGGGGATTATTGATCGGTTCACCATTGTCGTGAATCCGCTCAAGGCGGGCAAAACCTTGTCGATGTATTTCGATATTGAAGTGGATTGGGTGAAGCTGCAGCATGTCGTAGAACAGCTAAGATTAGCTGAGGAGATTACGAACGTGTATCAAATGAGCGGCAAGCCGCATCTGCATGTCCATGCTCTGCTGGATGATCCCGAGCATGCTGAGCAGTGCTTGAGGATGCTTCAAACGATTGATGGTATCACTTCCGTCACTAGTGAGGTACTCATTGCGCGGCATAAAGAAAGAGGCGGATTGTTAATTTAAACAGGTGCTTTAAATAGTGCACCGAGATCATATGAATCGATATAGAACGCCCCGCTTGCTACTGGTGAATGCAGCGATCCAGAAGCCACAAGCGGGGCGTAAAATTGATGACGCTATTTCAAAATACTTCTTTTATGGACACAATATATGGAAACTCTCTCCTACCGAAGCACAGTGGAGAAGTATTGGATCGGGCCGTCCCAGCCGTTTTCTCGAATCTCTTCATAGTTATCGTTTGTGTACGCTGCAATTACCTTTCTCCAAAAATGCTGCGACGGTACGTTCTCGTCAATCTGGCCAACCTTCCAAGTTCCCTGAAACTGATCGAACAAAGCCGTTGCCGCATATTTTCCCACTCCCGATTGCCGATACTTTTTCATTACGAAAAATTCCGCCATCGAATAAACCGTTCGCTTATCATCATCCGTTCCCAACTCCCTTACAAGCGCTAATCCCGCAAGCTTCCCATCCACTCGAATGAAGATAGGATATCTCCCTTTCTCTGTCCAGTAATGATCCAGATACATATATTCATATAGACCGTTCTCGTTGACGTCCTCAGGATCGTATTCACTGAAATCATATTTATACAGCTCCAGCAAATTACGAAGCGTAGATTTTTGCCCGTACTCGACCTGATGCAGCGTGATCATACTCATGCCCTCCTTCATTTCTGATGGTTTTCTCTCTTACGCTATCATTTTTTACAATGTATGCTTCGCTTTTGCCATTCGGCTTTTTCGACTTGGATCCGGTAAAAAGCAGAGGCAGACGAAAGTCGCCAGTGCCAGCCCTCCGCAAGCACCAACTGATACAGAAAATGCGCGTACATAATCAGACAGCTCTGCTTCTACGAGCACATGTCCAAGTACGCCGGAAAACACAATACCGATCAATGCCACCCCTAGCGAATTCGCCAAGTACATACAGGTCGTGAATAATCCTGATCCCGATCCCGCATCCTCCTTCGGAACTGTGCTTAGAACGATATTCGCAAGTGGTGTCGTGACCATGCCAAGACTGAATCCGTACAGCCATAACAGGAGAAGATTACGGTAATCAAACATAGCCCTCGCGTCATACAGGATAGAAACAATCAGCAGCGATATGCATATTACCATGCCGATTGAGCCGACCTTCAATGTACCTATCCCCCATTTCTCTACGAAACGGGAGGATAAGAGAGAGGACAGAAAGAATCCGACCCCCAATGGCAGAAACACCATGCTTGTAGATTGAACATCCTTATGAAGGCCGTATTGGACATAGTAGCTTAATAGGAAGAAGAAGGCGAACATGCCCAGGTACACGACAAGCACAGCCAACATACCTACGCGAAAGGAAGCATGCCGAAATACATCAAGATTCACCAATGGAAAGGCGTTTCTTCTCTTCGTACGACACTCGAATACCACAAAAGTAATGAGTACACCAATACCGATCAGCAAGCAAAACCAAACCCACAACGACCACCCCTGCCTCTGCCCTTCCGATAAAGGATATACAAGAAAAAATAAGCCGCTTATGAGCAGAAGTGCACCACTCCAATCAATAGGCTGTTTCTCCCTGCGCGATTCCGGAATGATTGGCATCAGCATCAGAACCAGCATGCCGAATGGAACGTTAACTAAGAACACCATCCGCCAGCCAAGATCGAACAGGTTCCAGCTGACGATAAGACCCCCAAAAATGAGTCCAAAAGCAAATCCAAATCCAATGATTGCACCATAAATGCTGAACGCGATTGCCTTTTCCCGTGGCGGAAAGCTGACCTGCATCGTAGAAAGCACCTGGGGCTGAATGAGCGCAGCAGTCAAGCCTTGAACGATCCGAATAGCAATAAGCAGGGAAGGATCCGAGGTCAAGCCGCCAAGCATGGCCATGATTGTGAATCCGCTCACTCCAACATACAGCAGCCGTTTTCTTCCGTATATGTCACCCAACTTCCCGCTAATGATCAAAGCCACCGCCAAGCCAAGGGAGAAACCTGTAACGATTAGCTGCGCTTCAGCGAAGCTTGCATTCAAGTTGTGCTGCATCAACGGCAGAGCAACCTGAATCATATAAGTGTTCAGTGAGATAAGCAGCGTCGGCAGCAGTACGATAACGAGTGCAATCCATCGTTTCGGATTCCCCTCCATTTGCTGATTACCATCCGTGCGTTGTGATGTAATTGTCAAAATAGGAGACATTACGATTCCCTCCAGTAGTTAGAATCACATGAATACTCTGATTATGAGCCAATCATGTTCATACGCTCTACCTGAAGAGGGAGTCTTTGCCCCTATAGCGGAATTAATTGAAGAACCCTTCTACCTACATTAGGCCAAAGGGTTCCCTTGCGAAATGGAAGCGTCGCCGCCATTCGAAGACGACCTTCGAACTTGATCCTGCTGTTCCAGCTGCTTGAGGAACGAGCTTGGATTGCAGCCGTAATGCTTGCGAAAGGCTGCCGTAAAGTTGCTAACATTACTGTACCCGACCGCGACGGCAGCTTCCCCAACATTCAGATGTTCCATCTCCATATGCCATATCGCCTTCTCGATCCGCTGCTTGCGCACCAGTTCGAATACTGTTGTGTCGAACAGCTCGCGAAATCCTGTTTTCAGCTTGAATTCGTTGATCCCGACAAGCTTGGAGAGTTCTCGTATCGAAAAGGGCTGTTCGTAATTGTTCATCACAATCTCCCGTGCCTCATGAAGCTTTGCGATGTCATCGCGACGAACGTTTCGCTTTACAGTTCGATCATGAATTTCGTCCGCCTCTCCGAATAAGGCGAGGAATTCGATGGCTTTACTCTCCATGTATAGCCGCTTCATCTTCCCCTGATAATCGCACTGAAGCATATCCGTTACGCATCGATGAATGTCTGGTGTGACTGAATAGGTGTCAATACTGCCAAGATGACGATGAAGCAATCTTTCCATGTTCTGCTTCTCAGCCGCATCAACGGCATAGGCATACAGTTCATCTGGAGAAAATCTCACCTCAACCATATGATGGTGCATTCCTGCCTTTTTCTCCTCATATACCCGCACATCTTCCAATAGCAGCACATTGCCAGACTGCGGTTCCGTATAGCTTTCTTTTCCGCTCCACTCGCAATACACTTCACCGCTCAAGCAATAACTCAGCTCAAACAGACGGCATGCCTCTTGGATACAGAGCCTCATATCTTCCGCATAAGTGACATCCGTCACCATAATTTCCATACCTTCACGGACGCGCATCCGGGTCACACTACCCGTTCCAATGTGAGGAGGAAGGAACATTTGCTGCTCCCAAGCACTGCTTTTCATATCACCATGAATCATTTCAGAATAGCGCTCAAAATAATCATGGATGCAGGCTACATGAACTTCAGCTGCCATCTGATCACCTTCTATTCCGCCTTATTGGCCTGAATGAGAATCTTTATCATCCACATTCATTGTATCGTCAAGCTAACCCCCATTGTGCCTTATCCATGGCCAATGTGCTTGAGCCAAGCAGCATCGAGGCTATACTCGTAATGTGAGCCTGCATCTTCATTTCACTATCCGAGTCAGAGTAGCTATTTCCTGCAACAAAAGCAGTGAGATAATCTTCCCAGCTGTTATAGTATTGCTGCAAATGGCGAGCAGCCTTGATCTTCAAGCCCCAAGCTTCATCCTTGGTTAAGTAGCCGTAGGTAAGTCCCATATTGCACATAAAGATTGCCCAAGCCCCACCAAATGCCGCAATTTCTCCGGAAGAAAGCTGGTGCAAAAATGCATTGACGATTACGACCTTGGCATGGTCAGGATGATCCACAGAGGATTCCACATACCGCTTGCGAGAGACTTCGTTGCGTGCAGCTAGACTCGTATGCAGCTTCTTATACTCCTCGCGCAGTCCATCTTCGAGCAGCCACTGAGCTCGACTGAGCAATGATTCCTTGTCCGTAACTCCCCAAGCGGCGAACGCCTTTTTCATCGATCCTCTGCGCAGAATTCGATCCGTAAATGGGAATCCGAACGGGATATAGTGGTACACTATTAAACTGTCCGTACATACAGAAGAAAGGCAACGGAAGTACAGCTCCAGCTGCTTTCTTTGTTGGTTATTGTATTCGCTTGGCAAATTGGAGCCCTCCTTCTAGGTAGTCATCATTCGATAAGTCTTGAACGTCTTCCAACCGCTCCACACCATTACTGCAAGCCACAGGACTGTAACGGCGATAGGTACGCTTATGAATAATTGAAGTCCAACATAGACGAGTATGTATAGCCAAGTCAAGCGGAGATAGAAGTAGAGGAGAAATGATGAAATTTGTTTGCGTGCTTGTCTCTGTCCCTTTTCTTCCACTTCTTGTGCATATCTATATTTGTTGAAAAACTTAATACCGTGAACATACCGTAAAATGTCATGAACATTGTCAATGTCATTGGATTGCTGGAGCTTCATACGCGCTTCCTTCATCTGCCCTAATTGCGTATAACAATGAATGGACAGCAACAACGCATCTTGCTGATTCTCCTCAATCTCCAGCAAGCGGTTGCAGTCCGCCAAGGCAGCTTCATATTGTTCAACCTTGTACAGATGCTGTGCACGGTGCCATCGTCCCTCAAACTCATCGGGTTTCATCGCAATCACTTGATTGAAGCAATCCAATGCTTGCTCCATCTCGCCGATTGCTTCGAAGTATTTGCCGCGCATGAGCTCTAGGTCAGTATCGTCTTGGAACCATTCATGGGCCTCACTCAAATATGCGCCTACCTCTTCCAGTTCTCCTTGCATAAGCATATACTGCGCCATCTCACGCAGGTAGAGATAACGGTCAATATCAAAATCGATGTCCGCATCAATGAAACAATCATAGGTCAGCTCCATCGTACCGTTAACCTGTTCAAATATGTAATCAATGAATTCCCCGGCATGGCGTTCCCTTAATTCTTCCTCATGCTCATGGAAACGGAAAGTATCCTCCAGCACGATCCATACCGCTATCGGAAAATAATGCTTCTCCTCAAGAAACATCACCATTTCATCACGTAACTGCGGATTCTTAATATCCCATTCCGCGTTCTCCTGGAACAAGGCTTTCCAAGATGAAGGCTGGATTCGATTTGCGAAATTGCTATACAGCTCAGATACTCGGGCTAGAAATACCTGAATCGGATTTGCGGCATAAGGATAAGCTGTGCTCACAGCAACCTCTTCTCTTGCAATCGTCTTATGTACAAATGGATCTTCCAACCGTTCACCATGATCGTTCAGCCTCATGTTAGAAGCTTCTGTTGCTGCTGACCTTTTGCGCGCCAGCTTCAACGCTACTTCATACGCTTCATGCAGCATTTCTTTCCACTGTGGGTCATTTTCCGGATGCTCTAGCGTCAGCTTCTTCGCATAAGCGCTTGAGATGACAGAATCATCTTCCGTTGGCTCAATCCCTAATACATCCCATACATTCAAGTTACTCCATCCACCTTTCCCTCAACTCCAGCCGTTCCCAATATGCTTTGGTGGCTATTTCAATATTCCGATAGTCAATAGTAAAATCGAAAAACTTCCTTCAACCATTCTTTATTCTACCAATACCACAAGAGATAATCCAATTTATACTAGATTCGAACTAAGTGGGAGCCCCATTTCTCTTTCAAATTTCCGGTAGCAGCCAACGAAAAATGGAGTAGTCTGACGCCTACTGCGTCAGACCACTCCACATTGCAACTTCATTCCGCATTCAATTGTACCTGTAATTGTTCATAAGCATCTGCAAGCCAAGGGTGGATGACCTTCAGTGTGTCCTTGCGCTCCCATAAATATTGAATGTAAGCAAACGCCGCATGTTCCAGCGATATTGCGAGATTATGATGTAATTCCTCGATATAAGGGGGAATGCCTTGCTGATCCCATGCAATCTTGTCGGCAACAAATAGGACAAGATCAAGCTGCGAGGCATCGGCTCGCAGCGTAGTATGGCAGCCCACCGCATCCAGCACTTCGGCATCCTGAACGCCAAATATGTCCCGGGCCATCACCTTGGATAGCTTCTGATGGATGATCATCGGGAATTGCTCTTCTTCGGGCAGTATATCAATTCCTAGCTGCCTCGCCGCCTCAATTCGTTCCTCGTTAGGAAATACGGCGCTTATATCATGCAGCCATCCCGCCAATTCCGCTCTCTCCGGATCAGCATAATATAATTGCGCAATTCTTCTAGCTTCTGTCCCTACATCCATACAATGCTCTGCAGTACCCGGGCTATGATTTGCGGTTAGAAACTGTTGAATATCCTGCTTCATATTTCCCGTGAACTCAATTTCTTGCACAAGCTTTTCAAATAATAGATGCATGTTAGATATACCTCTCACTATGGAATGTCATCCCTATTAATCATTTATTTCTATTTTGAAAAAGAAATGGTCGGCTTCTTATCAGATAGCATTTAGAAATAGATCAAAACAGCGATTGAGCTCAACATATCCCAATCGCTGTTTCATGGAATCAACTTCTCATTCACTTATTTTACCAGTATGTTTATTTCAATACCACCTCGTTTTTGCGACCTCATGCATGAATCATGAATAATCATTGGAGTCAATCCGAATGCCATTCGTTCAACCCTTACGGAAATGGGTGCGGATAAGGGTTCAGTTCCTCACGTGTAAGCTTGCGATCCACATATCCAAGTTTCATCGGTACTTCCAACACTCTGTCAATCCCCTCTAATCGTCGTAGATGGTGGCCAAAAGTCATTGGAAGCATGCCTGGAATCAGTACTTTCACACAATGTAGGCCATTGCGTAGCGTCTCGCTGGACGATTGATCAACAACAATCACTTCTAATTGCAATCGAGTGAACACTTCCAGAACGTCCTTCAGCTCTTCTGTTACATCTGTACTGACTGGAACCACTGGGATTGGGAATTCTTCTGCAAAGGAACGGACTGGACGCTGCTCCTCTAACAGAAAGTGAAGTCTTTCCGCTGCTTCTGGCAAACTGTACAGCAAGGTATGATCTTCCATCTGCTGTACCTCATACGGATCCATAAACATAGACAGTGCTTCCGAACCACGTTCCTTCCAACGTTTTTCAACCATGGAGATCGTCCCCGCAAGTTCATGGACAGCACTCTTAGCTGCTCGTATCGGGTCAAGATGAGCTCCCGCAGAACAGACTACACTCACTTCATGTTCTGGTGTTCCCCGAGCAATCGACCAGATGCTCGGAATCCCATTCTCCGTTGTTATGTTGTACAACAACACCTCATATCCTAAGACAGCCTTGATCCGTTGAATCATGAGGATCAGCTCCTCATCCCCTGAGGAATATGGATCAAGCCTTGGGCATTGGAGCTTCGCATACCAAGTCATTAAGAAGGCATCTCGTTCAACTACCTCAAATATGCCATACAACACCGCTTCTTCCAGACTGCCTCCTAATGCGCAGCCGTTAGAGGTTTCATACACGAAACTCCCTTCGTGCCCTAAGCTGTAATAGGCTACTAGATGAGGAACTAGAATCGGGCGCTCCTGTAAAAATGAATACCCCCACACCCATTCAATAGGGGTATCTGGATCAAAGGAGGCAAACGGAAAACCTTCCTGTTCGTATTGTTCTTGTGCATGAAGCCCAATTGTAGCAGGATCCATAGCAATTTCCTTCAGTTGGTTGTAACTATCGAACACAACTGGACGTTTACCGCGGGGTGTGATGCCGCAATAACGTTCCAATCCCTCTAATATGGCAGCAAGCTGACTGTTCGTGAACGAATGGGAACGTCCCCCTGTCACCTCATCGTAATAGCCGAGCGGGAGATTGACGACTGCATCTGCAAATACAGAAGAAAGATGCAGCTCTAAGTCGTTAAATAAGCCGGATCGACGATCCCAATAGTCGTTGAACAGAACCCCCTGTAATTCATTCATGGATCGACACCGATAGCTATTATCCAGCTTGGGAGATGGTTTAAGCACAATACTCGCTGCTTCCGGCGAATCTTCATCTAGCTGCCCGCATACTGGACAAGCACCATAAGGAAGAATATAATGCCGCGTACAGTTCAAGCTGTGCAAGTTGATCATATAAATGTGACTGTCGGTACACAGACTGTGTCCGTTTACACATTTCGATGTCTCCTCAACAAGTAACTGAGCCATAAACCGATACCCTGTCACTTCAATGTCCGATTCAACTCGAGGGACATAGTCAGGGTTAACCAGCATCAAAAGCATGTCATCAGTTGCTTTAGTATTGCTGCCCGCTATCGACATTCTAATGTCTGCGCATTGGAAGCATCCGGATGCACCTGGCCAGTTCATTGGACCAACGAACCCTTCTTCCCCACTCAAATAAGCCGATATCCACGGAATTCCCGATTGCTGAAGCTTCTCATTCATTTCCAACAGCAAGCCAAGGTTTTCTTGATCCTGAAGCACCAATGCGATGCTCATACTTGTACTTGGAATTTCTTCATTGTGATTCGTCAATCTTGTTACGGTGTAATCGCATTGATCCATTAACTGTGCATATACGACATCCGCAAGTAATCCCTCTCCAATCACCAGGACAGTGTTCACGTAGAGCCCTCCTCTCTGAGCCGCACTCCACATACGAAGAATGCCTCTGTACCAAGGAAAGAACTGCTGTGCAAATCATATATTTCGAAGCATGAATCGTTCTTCTTGTTCTTCTCCAATACTCTTTGCACCGTTGCTATCCAATAAGCAGATGTGAACGGATAGGAAATATGAGGGATTGCGGTCGTGTTCATTGAATTATCTTCTTCGCATTGAACTAGAAATAGATCGGACGCATGCCCCTCAACCTGAGTTAGCGCCTTCTGAAGGGACTGGCGAAGCGCAATTGTGAAATCTACATCCACACTTCCATACCAATTATCCCTCGAATAGACCCATACTACCGGATAACCATGCAGCGGCTCCCCCACCGCAATAATAGACTCACCTCCCATGATACCTAGCGACTGCAAATAATACTGACATCGGCTGTCTGCTACATGTTCAAATCGCAGTCGCGATACGATCATCTGATTCGCCCCGTGTCGGCTGCGGTCAATACGATCCTGCAATCGTTTCGTCAAGCATGCCCTAATTCCCCGTCCAACAGCTTCAGCTGCCTCACAACCTGCACCTACACCGATAGCAGCCACATGGTCATTCCCCGATACAGGGAACAGAAACGGTAATAAACGTGCCGCATACGCTTCCAATCCTGCAAGCCCCGACTCACGCCGAGCCTCTTCATGTGTCAATCCACTGCATATGATTGCTGGCAGTAGTCGGACAAATGATTCTGATGCCGGATCAATCGGCTGAACCATGCATTGTGCGAGAGGAAGCTGCACAATTCCCGCCTCTTCCCATTTGTGAAAATTTCCAATTGAAGAGGAAGTCATATCGGCGAAGCTGGTATACCAATCTGAATCATTCATTCGCTCAGTACTTGCTGTGATGATTTCATCCACTGTAGATATACGGCAAGCCGCCTTACTCCCTCGTTCAACATCGAAGAGATGTGAACGAATGGAATGCCAGCTCCCTGTTAAGCTGTTCGGATCAAAAATATAGCATTGATCTCTACAATTCCCGTCTCTTCCTGCTGTCACTTCCCGATGATATTCATGCACAACCAGATTTGTAAGAATATGAAGTGCCGTTAACGAGAAGCTCTGTTGCTCATTCTCACTTCGGAACACGGTCGGGTGCAGGCTCCGCCACACCGCTTCTGGTCGTGCTGATCCGTCCACATCTAACAATGGCCCAACTAATCCAACCCCACGTAAGGTTATCGCAGGCAGAAGGGGTTTCCCCTCCAATTCACATGCATCCTGAAGGTCTCTCCATTCAGCCAAATTATCAAGTTGGGCAGCGTATAGGATAAAACGGTATGGTCGAATAATACTGCGCCAATCTTGTTTGAGATCTCTCCGTTTCATCGTGACATTTGGGGTCAATCCTCCCTGTTCGTCAGGCTCCTGATATACCGCAAATGCAACATGATCGGGAGTTTCCGTGTCAGTTGTGCAAACCGTCAGTGTGAAGTCTCCCGCTTCATGCCAGGTTTTAACCAATGAATCCAGCATGGATCCCGAGCCAATAGCAAGTACTCCCTTCTCTTGCTTAGACATAAACAATCCTCCTTTCCCACAAACACCTATATTTCATTGAATTCGATTCGCTTCGTTATCGTGAATCCGACCTAGAAATGTCATTGTTAACGTATGTCGACGTCTGCTTCACTATGACTCGCTTACGGCCCAGTCCTACTGCAACAAAAAAAAGAGCTGCCTCATGTCATTAGCGTAATGACAGTTGAGACAGCTCTGCGTTCCCTTACAAGAGCTTTATATTCTTCTTCAAATCCTCTATAGACTGGATAAACTTGAGTTGATCGTGCTCTAGATGAAGAATTTCGTTCTTTGACATTTTATTTTGTTGAGCCCCTTTCGTCTCAGCTGCCCTTACGAAGACACCCATGGGTTGGGAGGTTCTCACCATATCATTGATTACCTCACGCAATTGCTCCAACACATGGTCGCCTATTTCGACAGACTTCAATCGAATAAACAATTCAGGAACATCCTTGGGCTTTACAGGAATGTGCACCCCGTTCTGATCCTGATCACCGCTGAGCCCTTCGGTAAGTGATAATGTGTAATATGCGTATTCAATCTGAATCGATTCAATATCTTGAAGCTTGAACAGATCAGGATGCTTTACTTGCAGTCCATCGCGAATAGATTCAGACCAATACACAAGGGTATAATCGTCTTGCAATCGCTTCCCAACATAGTTGCCCTCGTCGTCGAAGTCACTATCATCGTCCACACGAATAATCGCTTTGTTCGAATCCTTCACGTTATATACTTTCGCTGTATATACTTTAAATTTAAAATTATAAGAACTTCCTTCCGCTGCAACATCCATATTGTACTTTTGTTTCATATAATCGATTGCCTTCCGTTTTACTTCAGCATGTTTCCAAGGTAATCCTTCAATTTCCGTATAGACGAAAAACACAAAGGACAAAAGCAAGACAACAACCACAATCGATATTATTTTCTTCATGCAACACCTACCTAACCAAATTGTACACACTAGCTTCATTGTTCTCACTTCTCCGCGTAACTGATTCGTGTACTACATGCGAGTGAGGGGTGTACAGTATCACTTCATCTTTTATATGTTTTCTGCATGATCCTTTTGAAGCTTGGCAAATAGAATAGCATCTATAAACCTGTCATTTTTGCGATAGCACTCCTGCAGCAATCCTTCTTGGTGGAATCCGGACTTCTCAAGCAGTTTTTGTGAAGCCGTATTTGTTCCAAACACATAGGCTTCGATTCGGTTTAATTGCATCTCCTCAAATCCAAATGCGACTATGCGGTTCAATGCTTCCGTCATCAGGCCCTTATTCCAATGACTTGGATTCAATTCGTATCCTATCTCGGCTTTGCAATCTGCTCTCCGCCAGTTGTGATAGCCGCAAGTCCCAATGATTCTATCCTCCGATCGAAGTGCAATTCCCCAGCGAATGCTCTGTCCTTCCTCAAATCGTTGGTTCCATCTCTCTATTAATTGTTCGGCTTGTTCAATCGCCACGAAATTATCCAAGTTATAATACTGCGTTACTTCGTCCGTTGAGAAGTTCTCGAATAGATTGGGCGCATCCTCCGACCTGAGCTGCCGTAGAATCATTCTGTCCGTTTCTAATCTAGGAAATGTTGATATCATCTTGCTTCCTCTTTCAATTCTTCATGTTCTTTAATTCATCCAAAATATCCTGAAGCTGTTTCATTATCTTCTTATCATTATCAAGCTTCTTCTTGGTGTTAATTTCAATTCTGACGAGTGTAGCTAAGAAGAAAAACGAAATAATAAGAGCAGACCACTCCATATTCATTTCACCTCAGTTTACATTGTCGTTGACCAGCTACACGCGTATGGGCAAGACACTTCTGACCTAGTTCCACCCGTCATCCAAATATTTGCGCTGCAATCCCGTATAGTGTACGATTTCTTGCCGGCAGCTGTTGTGCATTCTTAATCATCACCGGAGGATGGGTCTCTCTCTCAAAACCAGCCTGTCTCAACAGCTCGATAAATTCAGGTTGTTCCTCTGGCACATCAATACGAAGCAGCTTGCCCCGGTTATCTCCGGCCAAGTAATGAATCATGGCTGATGCCGCTTCCTGCCGTACAGCTATCACTGGTCCAAGAACGAGATACTTCGGGCCTTGAACGGCAAATCCATACCCGATCAGAGTACCTTTGTTATCCAGTACAACTACCCCCTGCTTCGCCTGTTTCCAGCGAGCAGATAGGAATGTCTCTCTGTCTGCTCCAATGGCCAACTGATCCAGCTCACGAATCCCGGGGAAGTGTTCCAACCCTAGCGGCATGGTACGCATTTCAGAGTCATAGTCACTCCGATTAGATAATGTGGAATTGTAGCTAGAACATACAAGCTTATTGACGTACGACACGGTATGATATCCCATGCCTTCATACAAAGGTCGGCCTTCTTCCGTTGCAATCAGCATAATGGTGTCGCTGTTATCAACAGCGTCCATACAAGCTTGAACAACCGCCTTCCCTAAGCCCATCCCTCTATAGCGTTGATCAACGATAACCATACCAATGGTAGACAATCCAGGCTTGTAGGTAAGAATAGCGGCACTAGAAATAATGTCGCCTTGCTCATTGCGATGTCCCCATACCGTTCCCGATGACATAATCGTCTGAATATCCTGTTCATCATAATCCCAACCGATCGAAGCGGATAGGTCTATCAATCCCTGCGTATCTGTTATACGCAATTGCTCTACAGCTAATGTCTGATTCGGCATCAAATCTATCACCTTTCTGAGCACACACTTTAGAAATAGAAATAAAAGAACCCAGCTTTACAAGATCATGCTTCTGTAGGACTGGGTCTGAAGTCGAAATTCAATTATTCCATTATTATACACCTAATAACTCTTTAACACGCATAAAAATCGCTCCACACCTGGATATTTTTCACCAAGACTTGTAACATCAAAGCCAGCTCTCTGATAGAATCCAACCGCATCTCGATCCGTTTCTGCTTCAAGTCTAACAAGATTGTGGATCTGCATCACATGTTTGATCATCGCATGTCCAATTCCTTGACCACGAAGGTGCGGCTTTACCGCGATATGACGCAGTACGCCTTCTCCGGTTGCATCTGCACGTACACCAATTAATCCAACCAGCTCTGCTTGAATGACAACTCCATACAATAACAGGGACTCATCGCTCCGGTAGAGAACAACCTGGCTATTGATCTTCTCTTCGTTCGGGTACATACATGCTGCAAGCAGCTCTCGCACCTGTTCCCAATCCGAATCCCTCTTGAGGTTAACTGGTGTATTCATGTTGTTGCGACCTCCCTATATCGACTCTTATGTTCTTGAATTCCCTGCTCCATTTTTCAATCAAACCAGCCTTTTCTTTTAAACCATGCGTACATTCCAATGCCGCCGCCAACGAGAACTGCCAAAACGATAAAATAACCCCATTTCCAATGAAGCTCAGGCATGTTATCAAAGTTCATACCGTATATTCCAACTATGAAAGTTAGTGGCATAAAAATGGTCGTTATGACTGTCAATGTCTTCATGATCGTATTCATTCGATTGGAGTTTAAGGACATATAGCTGTCTCTCATATCAGCAGTCATCTCACGGTTCGATTCGATCATTTCGGAGAGCTTCAACAAATGGTCATAAATATCTGTGAAGTAGAGCATGTTGGTCTTTACGCCTTCGATACGCTCGGAATTAATGATTCGGTACATCAATTCCCTCATCGGCAATATCGTTTTTCGCAGTTTTAACAGCTTGGATCTGATTTCAAATATGTCGTCCATCACGCTTTGGATAGAGTCTTTCCCCTCTTTGGATTCAATATCAGACAATTGATCTTCAAGCTGATAGGCCGCAGGGAAATATTGATCGACTAACTTATCGATAACCAAATGAGCCGCATACACATGGCCAGCTTCGAACAACTGTTGATTCTCCGCAATGCGATTCCATGCGTCGTCGATTTCCTGTGAAGGATTCAAATGAAACGTTACAATAAAATTGTCTCCCCAAAATAAATCCACTTCTTCCGCCGCAAATGTATGAGGGTGGAGTGAGTGCAGAACAAAAAAATGAGTGTTTTCATAATGATCAACTTTCGGCCGCTGCAGCAAATGGTGCAAGCAATCTTCAACTGCCAACGGGTGGAAATGGAAATACTGCTCCAGGAGCAACGCTTCTTCAGGCGAAGGTTCATTGAAGTCGACCCAGTACCACTTTGCTTGTATCTGCTTAAGCTCCTCTAAGGTGATATCCCTTCTCAATTCTAACTTATCCGTCACAGCCAATACACGAATCATAGTGCATCGATCCCCTCAAGTTAGTTAAATGACATTCAGATAAAATAGGATCCAGTTGTATTATGTGTCATAATCATAACTTACTGCGTATAAATCGGACGACCATTCAGACGATATGCTTTCCATACCTTTCGATAGATGAAATACAGTCTCACTTCGAGACTTGCTCGCCATAGTTTGTACCGATTCGATCTAAGATTTGATTTTTGCTATTCCAAACAGCGTTCATCCCCACGCTCTTCACGATTCTGATATTATAGGCAGCATCAGCTCGATAACTTCTTCTCCTTGATAGGCTGCGACAGATACTCTTCGAATTTCAATGCCGTATGAATCAGCAAGTTCATAGGTTGATTGCTCAATCCAGTTATATAAAAAGTCATAGACTTGATAAGCTTCATGAGGTTGCCCTTGATAGGCAGCTCGAACATAAGTGCTGGCAGGAAGGGTAATCGAACTCATTCCTTCGGGAATGTTTTCTAATGAAGATACTTCTACAGCAGCCATCCATGTGAAGGGATCCGTTCTGTAATCATAATTGGGTGGATCGATAAAGATACCAATCGAATCATTATTCATTCTGTGCTCGATTTCACTTATCCGACTTTCGAATGCATCGTGAAGCTTCGGGATATTTCTTTCTTCCCGTTCAATTGGCAAGATCGCTTGTAATGAAACACCTACTGCCATCATCGACCCTTTATCAACAAGTATTGCCTCCATGCCCGCATCTCCCCTCAATAAATAGCATCCAAACAACGATTATGAAACTACAACTCCAATTTCCTTTTGGTATTTGCTATGACCGTCTGTACTCCCTACCTTTTCGAAGCCTTGTTTCAAGTAATATGCATTCAACTTCTCATTATCACCAACGCAATCAAGCCTTATATACTTCTTTGCAGAAGGAAATTGCAAGCCATTCTCTACCCACGTTATGATTTGCTTGCCTATCCCCGTCCCGGCATAGTCCCGTGACACGGCCAATCGATGAATCATTACAGAATCCTCTAGATTGGTATCAGGCCAAATATGGTGATCCCACTCCTCTGGTTCTATGAGAACACAAACCGTGCCAATCACAGTATCTCCTTGCAAGACGACATAGGCAGAACCACTGTCAATGCTCGCTGTAATATCATCTCTGCCATATCCGTCAAGAAAATGTCCCCATTGTCTTATTCCCTTGCTGTTGAGCCACTCGGCCGTCTCTAGAAATATGTTCAGCATTGCCTCAAAATGCTCAGATGTCGCCTGGCAAATCAGATATTCCTGAGCTATGTAATGTTGCTTGATGATCGTATTTTCCATTATTGTCACCCCGTCTGATGTTCACTTATTCCTCTTCTGATAATAGGATGCAAAACAACCCACATCTAGCGAATATCGAAAGGTGGGTTGCAGTACGTTTAGTTATGCAGCTATTCAAAAACGGAATATAAGGGATAGAAATCTCACGATGCGCTCTTTTCTTCCGATCCCAGATTTTAACTATACCACATTCTCTAACAAAATAAAAGAACGAATGTTCGCATTTTCATTCAAATGTCAGCATCAAGCTCGAACAATAAGGCTAGAAAAGGAGTAACTTTACACTTGGGCAAATCTTCAATGGCAATCCAACAAGCACCAAGTGAATCCTCCCCATCTCCGCCCACTCTCAATTCATGATCATTAGGTATGTCTACATTGTAAATGATGCCGATGTGATGGAGCTCTTCTAACGTATCCTCGGCATAGGGATAAATCAGGGTGTAAGAGAGCGCGGTTCGTATCGTTCCCGAACAATTCGTGACGCCTGTTTCTTCTTCTATTTCCCGCAAAAGCGCTGCATAGGGCTCTTCACCGAACTCGATTCTTCCTCCCGGAAGATCCCATTTCCCTGCATGCGGGCCTCTTGCTTTTTTGATTAGCAGTATTTCATTATTTCTCATCATCACGCCATATACGCCAAGATGAGTATGTTTTATTACGCTGCTCTGCATCACTGCATCCCAGTCCCTTCTGTTAAGAGGATCGATGCAAGTTCTCTGCTCTGTCGTGTCTCGCCTGCTGCCTCAACATTCTTTACTCCGAACGGGACGTGGACGGAAGGCGCGATTCTCGCAACTCCTTCTATATGCCCAACCTGGTCATCAAAGAAGATGTGCGGTTTAAAGATTTTAAGTACCCGCTCCTTCTCAACTCCGCCCAAGAAAAATGCTTCATCAATCCGAATATCCAGCTTTCGTAGAGTGGAAATCACCCGTTCATGCGCAGGAGCATTCCGTGCCGTCGCAATGGCGACTCTTATTTTCGGCCGGTAATCTGGATTCTCGATTCTGCGATTAATCTCTCTCCGCTGCAGCTTGGATATTTCAAGAAAGAAACGCAGCAACGGCCCGGCAGGGAGCGGCTCTCCCGCCTTCAACCGCTCATGCTGATGAAACAGCTCAATTGCTCCCTTTTCATATACAGCCTCTGCCGAATCATCTGCAATAATTCCGTCGAAATCAAAGGCAATACGGAGCTCTTCATCTTCCTCATCATCAACGAAATCAGTCGGATACACGCAGCCCGCTGGCAATCCCAACTCAACGGCCTGCTTCACATCATCCTTATTGCCAGACAAGAAGAGCGACGCATTAAAAGCATCCATATATACAAACGGATCATTTCCCGTGACGAATACCGCGCGCGTAATAGGCAGACCATAATGCTCTATCGATTTGAATACGCGTAGACCAGTATCCGGATCATTGCGGGACAACAGAACGACCTCAACGGCTTGAGCGCCGATATCCGCATCGTTCAGACCGAGCAATCTTTTAATAAGTGGGAAAGCCACACCTTTATCCAGCACTCGCTTCTCATTCTCACGCTGATACTTCCGATATTCTTCTTCACCATGTTCCTGAAACACAGCATCTGATTCTGTCAAATCAAACAACGCACTCGACGCTACAGCCACTACCAATTTATCTTGGATGTGATACCCCATATCATTTTCCTCTCTGCTAGATCTCCTGTCCTTTTTGGATATGCTCGCGCATTTTCTCCCCAATGATGTCATAGAACGACACGATATTATCCTCGGGACCGTTGACAATGCGTTTATATGCCTTCCCTATCGGATTGGCCTGGGCTCCATGAGCATTTAACAGGTACCCTCCATCAACCTCTTCCCATCTGCATTCTTCGCCCAGCTCAATCCTCATAATCTCTCCTACATAGATGCCCCAAATCGCCGCTATTGACCACACCTCTCGATCGAGCGGCTTAATCATATCATCATGACTCGCATAATCATTCGCGTAGTTATCCAATATGTCCTCCACCCGATGAATACTCTCGCTGCTGAAGTCCAGCGTGTGCCCCATCGTTTCAGCAATTTGAATGGCCAACTTCGTATGATGTGCGACCATTTCATTCAAGCTGTTTGTACCCATATTATGATCCTCCAATTTATTCTCGTTATTGTTATTCTCTCTCTTATCATGAACCAGTTCCTTTTCAAGCCCCAGGTGCTAAACATTCATTTCTTCACACTTCTACTTCCCAGTCCATTCAGACTTGCGCAGCTTGTAATACAAATGCGCCTTCCCATCGATATCGATCTCACCATATTGAATAAACCCACACTTTTGGATCACTCTATTTGAAGAAATATTGTTCAATAGCGCTACAGCATTCAGCTCTGTTACATCCGTATTCTCGAACAAATAGGCGATAAGCGCTCGTGCCGCCTGCGTCATATATCCCTTCCCGGAATAATCTCGGGAGATTGCATACGCAATTTCCCGATTCGGAGACGGCAATTCATCCTTCATCCCTGTTACGCACCAGCCTATAAATGCACCTGTCTCCTTCAGCACAATTCCCAAGCGTAGGCAAAGATCACCAATATGTCCGTCTTCTGCGACCGCCTGCAGAAAATGTTTATTCTCTACCAACTCGTAGTTGGCCATCCAATCCAACCTTTGCTCCTTCGTCGCGTTCCAATCCGGTAAGAATTCCAAAATAGCAGGCTGCTGCGTTAATGCACATATTGCATCCACATCTTCCATTCGATACTCACGCAGTAATATGTCGCCACAATCAATTGTTAACTCTGTCATTCTAGTCAGCTCTCCCCTGATGATGCAATGTCGCTCCCCCAGAAGGGAGTTCGATTGCCACTCTTACAATGTGTAATCGCTTCCCGAACAGGATACGGGAGTAGATTATGCTTGTCCATTTCATTGACATGAATCCAATAAAATTCTAAATGTTGTTCCTTCGATTCCGGGTTTCGAGAATGATCAATGCCCTGCGCATCCGCAATAAATAAATGATTGATTTCTTGATGATAAACATTGTTGTCTTCATAACCCGCTTCAACCGCACCAATATACTGCTTCACTTCACACTGTAGGCCCATCTCTTCGAATATTTCACGAGACAGCGACTCCTGCATTCCTTCACGAAATTCAACATGTCCACCTGGCAGGAACGTATTGTCCATCCCAATACAATGTGCCACTAGCAGGTATTCCCCTGATAACATAATGCCTCTGGCTAACACGTGATATTTTTGTTGCATCTCACACTGCATTCCAAGCTCATTCCTCTCCGAGGTTATCGCTCTTTTGCTACCTGTATGCAATTATGCACGCAAGAATCTTTCCATTGATAGCTCAATTACGAATGATCCACATGTGCCAAAATATTTACAAGCTTCCCGAAAGGATCTCGCACATAGAAGCGCCTCACTCCCCAAGGCTCATCTGCAGGCCCGTATTCAATCGAGAAACCAGCACGCTCCATCTTTTCTAGTACAGCATCGACATCATCCACTTCCATCGACACATCCGGCACAGGCGTGTCAGAACCTCCTTGTGAAGCAATGCTTATCTGGATGCTCATTTGGTCGTTAGAACCATAAGTAGCGATCCAGCCATGATCCATCATGAGATCAAGCTCCAAAATTTCCTCGTAGAAACGCTTGGCTTCCGATAGATTCGACGCGGCTATATCTAAATTGGCAACGATTCGTTTAACCGTCATAGGTACCTCCATCATAAGAAATCAGATCTTATCCTCTGCATTCGCCTTAGACTACCATGAACTTCCTTTCTCAAGTGTACTTTACCTACAAAAGGAAGTATATACTATCATTTCGATGAAGCGATGATAACCATATGCATCGTAATTTTGGACTGTTTTGTCAATGAACCTTTTGGGGTTTGGCAAAAAAACAAGCCAGAGCGTATTGCTCGGGCTTGTCGGAATTTTATTAATTCTGCTGTTCAAAATCTTTCTTAGCTCCAACGACCTTAATAGATTTGCGAAAAGTTGAACTCTTTCAATATGCCAAAAGTGCGCGTACCTTTTTCCTTTTTGCAGTAGAAACATCGCCGTTTGAAGCGCCGACACTAAGCAAGACTGGTGAATTATATTCTTCGGAGAAGAAATCCTCTGCTTTTAATTCCACCAATACGTCCGTACAAAGATCAAGCAACTTATCGCGGAAACGTTTCATTTTTCCATCTGATCCCAAAGCCGCACTATACATGGCAAGTTCGTTGCAAATCGGCTCGAACAAATCGAGCGTAAAATCTGTGCCTTCATAACGCCATTCGTTAGTGGCGTAAGCAAAATAATCCTTATCTGAGGGATCTTCAGCCACAAGTTTTTCGAAATGTGCTTTTGTATTTGCCGCGTCCGCTACCATAGAGCCTTCATCATCAACGTACAGGCCAAAAGAGATAATTACTTCATGTCCATGCGCTTTTATTATTTCGCGGAATGATTTTTGTGCGGCTTGTTTCAATGGTGCTTTTAGTGCTGCAAAGTCAAAGGCGGGCAGTTTGGGCATAACGATAAGGTCTTTGATATATGCATCAAAAGTAGGGGCAACGGTTGTCAATTCCCAATAATATGTTTCGTTAATATTCCGCCAGTCTTCTTTTCCATTGACAGGTTCGCCGTTTTTGCCACGTCGAACTTTTCGAGTTATGAAAGCTACAGACGGCTCCCCGCTTGTCCCACACTCCAAATAGTTTAAAACAAAGAAATCATAATAAGGTGCACCCAAGATGCCGCCAATTTCCAATAGATTTGGAATGTCATAGAAGAGTGGGGGCATATCACGCGCCTTGTGTCCGGCATAGTGCGTTGGAAGACTTTCATCTCCAGGACGGTGACCGATTGCATTAATATAATCAATTTTTACATGCCGAATCGTATTGCCGGATCCATCAAGAATAGGAAAGCCATTGCGTTTAAGTAATCCACCATTTTGCGATGTGGACACAAACTCAATGTAAGAAGCGGGAAGTTTAACGCCAAGCCGTTGCTCCAACGCTGCTAATTCTTCATCGGATGGCAGTGGCAGGATAAAATACGCTGATCCTTCCCTCTTCCATAAGTTTTTAAAATCAGCTTTAGTAAAATAACTCATCCAGGTACCCCTTTTCACAAGCATTCTTTGCGTTCGCCCAAAACATCCAAAACAAGTCGTACACAAACGTCGCCACGCAAAATATAATTATTGCCGTTCGCTAAAATTGAACTACCTACGCCATATTGCTTATTAGGTGTATGTAAATATATGCCCTTACTACTGATCCAGTTCTTTGCACGTTCCGTTCACTTCATCCCAAAATTCATTATTCAAATCAATTTCTAAAGACAGTTCGTTTAAATCAAAGGGAACCTCTAAATCTTTACTTTTGAGTACTCTCGAAATCTGTTCAAATTGTTCTAACGTATCTGCAATTTTAATCGGAACCCACTTTCCCGTTCCGTGATATGAAAAGTAAACAGGAAAGCCAATATCTTTTTGAGTAAAGTCAATATAAAAAGGATCGTCCATCGTGTTCACCGCGAAAACATACCAGCCATCTTGCCAATCGCCGTTTTTATCTGAAACGAGAAATTCCCCTGAGAGAGAGTTAAAGCGATAGCCTTCCTGCATTTTATTAAAATCATTTACGTCTGCGTAATATGCTGGAAGCATTCCTATATAATCAAAGCAGATATCAAGATTTATAAATTCTACTAGTTGCTTCGGCAATTCTGGAATCTGTTTGGCTTCCTCGGGGATCCGAGCTTCAACGGATATCACTTCCTCCCTATCATCCCTTTCGATGATTTGAAGGATCTCTGGGTTCTTTAGTCGCTTTACTAAATAGTCGGCTGTACCAAAGTACACCTTTTCCATAAGCGTATATGGCAATGACTTAGATTGTTGGTATAAATGTGTGGCATTCGTGGTGAGTTGCAAGGCTTCTCTAAGATGTACAAACCCCTTCAAGCCATCAGGTGGCAACTTAACAAGCACGATATCAACCCATACACGGTTAGGCCTATCCTTCATCCTCTAAAACCTCCTGTCTGTATTGCAAATACGGTAGCATACCCACCTACTAAAATCTACATCTAGACTGTCTGTCAATGTTTTTATATCTGTTGAAAGCCTTATTTATACTCAAATTTTGATTTTTGAGTGCATACAACCGATTGAACTTTTTGGAGTAATCTGGTGTAATTAATGAAGTTGAATGTTGATAGAAATCGTTGAGAAATTATATAGTGCGAGGATTTAAAAGTATGTTAATTTTAAAACCTGTAATGCCCGAATTCAAAATATCCACCACTGACCTAAAGGTAGTTTATACAGAATCTGATGGCGTAAAAGTTGAAGTTGGTGCTATACCATTGAAGAATCCGCAAAGCATAGATTGGGACAAGTGTGTGAATATTGAAATTTGTTTCCCACTAGGAGAGCGTAAAATATCTTGTGTAAATAGA